>CAMXTM010000001.1 GCA_947246775.1 uncultured Clostridium sp.
TATTAAATAAAAAATACCATGTTTCTAACTATTTTTCACCAAAGGAAAAAGAATACATTGACCACCCACCTACCAAAGAACCTAAAATATTTAATAGCTATGGTTGGCGATATGAATGTTGTGCCATATTCCTTTGGGCGCTTTCTTTATTAGATTTAAAAGAACCAAATGAGATTTGCGAAGTGGTAGAGTTAGGCAATGTAATATGGAATCATGATTTTGATAGTCTATCTAAAGCGGCAAAACTGCGTTCCAAAGAAGAAATATTATCCTTGCAAGACTTAACATTACGTTATAACTGGGCTTGTGTCGATGCTCATATGAACGGCAAAACCATAGAAGCCCTTGATTTTGGTGTGATTTATGAAAGACATTATGCTTTAAATTGGCTACTTCAAGTAGACGGCATTACAGATTGGGACGCTGTCACTACAACAACATAAACAAAAAATACTACTGTTAAAATTAAAATTTTGGCAGTAGTTTTTTATTTTTCTATATTATCAAAAATTGTAACATATTTTTACAATCTATTTATACTATTTTCATATTGTATCTTTACTCTATAAATACTATAATAAATTTATAGTCATAACTTCTACTGGAGATGAAAACAATGCCTAAAATTATCAATAAAATATTTTTAAAAAAATTTATCCTTATTTTATTATTCTATTTTATTTTTGTTATAAAGGAATATTCTTTTTTATCATTTATAAAGTCCTGTGGCATTTCCCTTATTTTATTAGTTATTTCTCAAATTGAAATAAATAATAAACATTTCGTTAAACTATTTATTAAACAATTTCTATTTTTTTTCTTTTTGATGTGTTTTACACTTTATACAAAACATAATACACCTCACTATTTTTTTGTGATATGTATTGTTTCTAGTATTATCAGTTTTTTTGATGTGGCACAAGTATATAGAAAAAGCTCCCTACATTAAAAAGGAGCTTTTATTTTTTATTTGGTGTCAATTTCTCAAACAGTTCTTGAAAAGTATTTGCTATTACTATTTTTTTATGCCAATCAAAGTCATATGCTACGATATTTCCAGTATCATTATCAAAATACAATTCCAATATGCCCTCATAACTTCCAATTTCAATACAATTTTCTAACGCTTTCCAATCTCTTATATCTACACTTTTTTCTACTTCTTTTAAATACTTTTTCCATTTTTCTAAATCTACTTTTTTTATGACATCTTCTACATCATTGATTGCTTCAAAACAAACAAGTTTCCCATCTAAAAAACCTGCTAATTCTAAAAATTGATAAGAACCAAAATATTCTTTTATTTCTTTTCTTAGCTTTCCCTCTTTATCCAAATTTTCAAAATCAATTTTATTTCTATTTTCTTGATATGTCCACTGAATATAACCAGATTCGTCTACATTTCCCACATATAGTCTTGTATTCAATTCTTTATCAAACGGTACTCTAGGCAAATTTCCTGTTTTATCCTGCCAATAACTAAAATATTTTTTTAAATACTCTAATATTGCTTTTTTCATAAACTTTTCTTCTTTCTTTTTTCATTTTTTATAACAAAAATAATTATATGGAAAAAGCTCCCCATATTTAGGGAGCTTTTTTATATGACATTGCTTTATTTCTTATTTCATAAAAGTTTTTAAAACTTTACCAAGACTTGCAATACCTTGTTCGATTTTATCATCTGGCATACAAGAATAGTTCATTCTAAATGTGTTTTCATGTCCGCCATTAGGGAAGAATGAGCCGCCAGGTACATAAGCAACTTTTTCAACAATACATTTTTCAGCAACTTCTCTTGCGTTCATGTATTCAGGCAAAATAACCCATGTAAACAATCCACCATCTGGATGTGTATATTCAATACCCTCTGGAAATTCACGTTTCATAGCGTTAAGCATAACGTCACGTCTATGTCCATATACTTCTTTGATTTTTTCAACGTGTGCATCTAAGTCATACATATCTATGAATTTATCAATTTCTAACTGTGAAACAGTAGATGGTTGTAAATCAGCACCTTGTTTTACAAAGTTATATTTTGCTAAAATTTCTTCTGATGCACAAACCCAACCTAAACGGTAGCCAGGTGCTAATATTTTTGAGAATGTTCCTAAGAATACAACAAGTCCTTTTGTATCAAGAGATTTTAAAGATGGCATATTTTCGCCCTCAAATCTCAATTCACCATATGGATTGTCCTCTATTGTAGGAATTTCATATTTGTTTATGATTTCCATAAATTGTTTTCTTCTTTCAAGAGGCCATGTTCTTCCTGTTGGATTTTGGAAATCAGGAATAACATAAATCATTTTTACGTTTTCTGTTGTTTGTATGATTTTTTCTAATTCTTCCATAATCATACCATTGTTATCTGTTGGAACTTCAACAAATTTAGGGCAGTTAATTTTAAATGCATTGATTGCTCCCAAGTAAGATGGGCTTTCCATTAACACAACATCGCCTTCGTTTAAGAAAACACGTCCAGAAAAGTCAAGACCTTGTTGAGAACCATTTGTAATTAAAATGTTGTCGATTGTAGAAGTAATACCATTTTTTGCTTTCATTCTATCAACAATTTTTTGTCTTAAGGAATTAACACCCTCTGTTGTAGAATATTGCATTGCTTCTTGTCCGCTCTCATTCATAACAGCCATAGCTGCTGCTTTCATTTCTTCTACTGGGAATAATTCTTTAGCTGGCAAACCGCCTGCGAAAGAAATAATATCAGGTTGTTGTGTTAATTTGAGGAGTTCCCTTATTTCGGAACCCTTTAACTGCTCTACTCTGTCTGAAAATTTTATCATTTTTAAATTCCTCCTTTATTTTTTTAACTCCTTATTTTATATGTGTACAAGATACAGTTTTTAATTACAGATATTTTTTTAATAGTTTTTATGTTCGCTCTATTTCATAATATCTATCAAACTGCTCTTGACAGGGGCAAATGATATCTCTATATTTATTTAACCACAAAAAGCACATAAAGTCAAATTATTTTTATGAATTTATAGTCAATTTTTATAATGTATTTTTTTATAGACAAAAATACTATTGTATGACTTAAACAATAATAATTTATTTCTTTTTCAATTTTTACTTTATTTTAGCCATTTGATATGCTCATTGCTTCTATAGATACCACTCCGCCTCTTACAATTTCCATGTCGTGAAATCTCTTAGACAGCAAGTTAATCAAATCATTATTTCCTACTTCTGAATTAACAGACTGTAATATAATCCTTTCCATATCATAGTCTATAATAGATGCACGGAATATTTTTGCAATAGAAATGACTTCTTCTTTTTCTACTGGAGAATTGATTTTCAATTTAATAAACATCAGCTCTTTCATATGTGTTGGTATGTCTGTCAAGTCAATAATCTTAATAACTTCCACACAGCGATTCATTTGCTTTTTGATTTGTTCAAATGTTGCATCATTACTTAAAAAACTAAATGTCATACGAGAAATAGTAGGGTCTGCTGTTGTTCCTACTGTAATAGTTTCAATATTATATAATTTACTGGAGCAAATACCTGATATTTTAGCTAATACACCAACTTGATTTTCTACAAATACGGCAAGCCATCTTTTTCTTATATCCATGTCTTTTCTTCCTTTCTTCTCTCGTATTTTTAATTTTCTTCTAATATCATATTATCTAATGTGCCACCATGTCTTACAATAGGAAGTACAATATCATATCTTTCTAATATAAATTCCACCAATACAGGGGCTTTATTTTGTCTTGCTGTTTCTGACGCCTTTTTTAGTGTTTCTTCAATTTGGCTCTCTTCTGTTACCCTATACGCTTCTACATCATAACTTGCAGCAAATTTTAAAAAGTCTGGTAAATAGGGTGGACATTCTTCTTGTGTAGTACATTTTGCTCTATGACAACTTTTTCTTTCTTTCAAGCAAGTGCCATAATAGTGTTTTTCACAAAAATATTGTTGTTGTTGACGCACCATACCCAAAAAGCTATTGTTTAACACCAAAATAACAATAGGCAATTCCCAAGCGACAGCCGTTGCTATTTCTGCCATATTCATCTGAAAACCACCATCGCCTGTAATACAAATCACTTGTTTTTCAGGATAAGCAAGCTGTACTCCTACCGCACCACGAAAACCAAAGCCCATTGCTCCCAATCCTCCAGAAGTCAACAACTTTTTATGATTATCTAATTCTAAAAATTGTGTTGTCCACATTTGATGTTGTCCTACATCTGTAACTGCAATAAAATCATCAAAGACATGATTGATTCCCTCTATAATTCTTTGTGGATTTACACAATCACCTGATTTTACAAAAAGTGGATATTCTT
Organism: uncultured Clostridium sp.; assembly: GCA_947246775.1. Taxonomy (GTDB): domain Bacteria; phylum Bacillota; class Clostridia; order Lachnospirales; family Anaerotignaceae; genus Coprocola. Next base: position 4,332 of record CAMXTM010000001.1, read on the forward strand.
GTTTCCATTGATTGATTCTTTCTAACCATTCTCCTGCGGGACGCTCTTTTACCATTGTTAACATTTTTTCAATGGCTAGTTTTGCATCGCCTACAACTGGTACATCTACTTTAATATTTCTTGAAATTGCTGCTGTATCAATATCAATATGCACTATTTTTGCATCTTTTGCAAACTCACTTATCTTTCCTGTAATTCTATCATTAAATCTTGTACCAATAGAAAATAGTAAATCACATTCACTTACTGCTTTATTTGCTGCATAACAACCATGCATACCCATACTGCCTACATATAATGGGTGATTTGTAGGAATTGCTCCTTTGCCCATTACTGTAGTAATAACAGGTATATTTACTATTTCAGCAAGTTTTTGAAATTCTTTATTTGCACCTGCAACATTAATACCACCACCACAAAGGAAAAGAGGTCTTTGCGCATCTTTTAATAGTTTAAGCGCCCTTTTTAACTGTCCTACATGGACATCGGAATTTGGCTTATACCCTCTAATATGCACTTCTGTTGGGTAGCTATCTTTCATCATTTCTTTCATAATATTAGATGGTAAGTCTACTACAACTGGACCAGGCTTTCCTGTGCGTGCAATATAAAACGCTTCTTTGATAATTCTGCCCAAGTCTTTTCTATCTCTTACCATAACACCATATTTACAAACACTTCTTGTAATTCCTATAAAATCAACTTCTTGAAAAGCATCATTTCCGATTAACTCCAAAGGAACTTGTCCCGTAAAGCAAACCATAGGTACACTATCATAATTTGCATTTGCGATACCTGTTACCAAATTTGTTGCACCTGGACCACTTGTTGCTACACAAACGCCTACTTTCCCCGTTGCTCTTGCATAGGCATCTGCTGCGTGTACTGCTGCCTGTTCATGGCGTGGTAATATCAAACGAATATCATCTTGTTTATATAATTCGTCAAAAATATCTAATACATACCCTCCTGGATAGCCGAATATTGTATCAACGCCTTCTTCCTTTAGTGCTTCCAGCCAAAGCTGCGTTCCTTTTTTCATAAAAAATAACCTCCTCGAAAAATCATTCTTTTGTATATTTTTTTTCATAACATCAAAAAAACCCTAATCAATTTATATTGATTAGGGCGATTTTACTCGTGGTACCACCTAAATTCAGAAAAAATTTTCTGCGCTCTTTTGTACTAAGCCATTTTAATATAATTCACTTAATACATCATTTCTATAACGGGAAAACCCGATGAGAATTACTCAGAAAGCTCTACTTTCCTTTCACGTCATAGCTCCAAGACTACTTCCAAAGCAATAAAACAAAGATTTTCACCTGCCATCTTTTCTCTGCGCTTTTATTTGCAATGTACTACTTCTTTTCACAGCTTTTTATACTATTCTATTTTTTCATAAAATATATTATAGCATAAAAAATTTTTTTGAAAAGGGGTTTTTTAAATTTTTTTCTCTAACACTACTACCCTCTATTAAAAATATTGTTTTACACAAAAAAACAATCTGTTTACAATAATCATACTTTATAGTTTCCTTTTCAGGATTAGAGTTGCTGATGTGCCATTTTCTGGATTCTTTGTCAAAGCGTTAGAATGGGCAGCTATTCGTAATGGATAACTGCCCGATAAACTAGAAAACTGGAAGTTACCTTAGAGTTTTAATACGGCAATCTGTTCTTCTCCATCTTTTTCTCCAGTCTCTATAAATCCAAAAGAGGCATACAGCGATTTGGCAATTGCATTTTCTGGCTCATATGACAGCCAACAGGAATCAGCCTTACCACAGGGAAATGTTCTGATAAAGTTTAACACAAGTTCTACCGCCTGTTTCCCATATCCTCTGTTTTGATAGTTTTTATCTATCATCAATCTCCACAGGTTATAATTCCCGTCTGCTATGACAGGTGCATCTTTCCAGTAATCATCTTTGTCATAACCAATCATCACAAAGCCAACTGGATTATTACCTTCAAAAATTCCAAACGGAAAAGCATATCCATTAGATGTAATAGCGATATACGCTTCAATAATACTAATATGATTGCTGGCAACAAAACCTTTCTGACTATCTGAGACATTTAACTTTAGAATATCCCAGATATTTTCGCCATTTATTTTTTCCAGATGAATCATTCTATTTTCCCCCCACAAATACTGATTTGTTATTTTAATACATTATCATAGATATATAGCCAATTCAATATAAACTGGTGAAATTGCTAGAGTTAGACCTTGTCAATCATTATTCTAAAAGGAACCTTTATAGTTTAATCATTTTAAATTTTTTGTTTATTTTCTATTGCATTTCAAGCAAATTATAGTATAATGGTATCTGTTTAGTAAAAATAATACATTTGTTTAGTATTTGTAAAAAAATAAAAATAGCAATGTATCGTACTAAGGAGAATATCATGGATATTGGTCATAAAATTAAACAATTACGTATTCAAAAAGGATTAACATTAGAAGAACTTGCTTCCAGAAGTGAACTAACAAAGGGCTTTTTATCTCAATTAGAACGTAACTTAACATCTCCCTCTATCACAACACTCGCTGACATTGTAGAAGCACTTGGAAGCAGTATGTCTGACTTTTTTAAAGAGGACAAAGAGGAAAAAATTGTATTTCAAAAAAAAGATTTTTTTGTAGACGAAAGAGAACATTATACAGTAAACTGGATTGTACCAAACACTCAAAAAAATGCTATGGAACCTATCTTAGTGGAATTACCACAGTATGGCGCATCTTTTGAAGTAGCACCTCACAGTGGTGAGGAATTTGGATATGTTTTAGAGGGCTGTATTCAACTAATTTGTGGCGAAAAAACTTTTACTGTACATAAAGGAGAAACATTTTATTTGAATGGAAGAAGTTTCCACCACATCAAAAACGAAAAAAAAACACTTGCAAAGGTACTTTGGATTTCTACACCACCATTGTTTTAGGAGGCTATAATGCGAAAATTAATTCAATTTAAAAACATTGTAAAAGACTTTGATGGACAGTTAGTACTCAAAGGAATCAATTTAGACATTTATGAAAATGAATTTGTAACACTACTTGGCCCTAGTGGCTGCGGTAAAACAACATTACTGCGTATACTAGGAGGTTTTTTAAATCAAACAGAAGGTCAAGTTATCTTTGATAATGAAGAAATTAGTAATGTTCCTCCCTACAAAAGAGAAATTAATACGGTATTTCAAAAATATGCCCTTTTTCCTCACATGAATGTATATGACAACATTGCTTTTGGTTTAAAAATAAAAAAAGAGCCAAAGGACATTATTGAGCAAAAAGTGCAAAGAATGTTAAAATTGGTAAATTTAGAAGACTATGCTAAAAGAAATGTAACAGAGCTTAGCGGTGGACAACAGCAAAGAATTGCAATTGCTAGAGCATTGGTCAATGAGCCTATGGTATTACTTTTAGATGAACCACTTGGAGCACTAGATTTAAAATTAAGAAAAGAAATGCAGCATGAATTAAAAAAAATACAGCAAGAAGTTGGCATTACCTTTATTTATGTTACACATGACCAAGAAGAAGCCTTAACGATGTCAGACAAAATTGTGGTTATGAAAGAGGGCGAAATACAGCAAATTGGTACTCCTACTGATATTTACAATGAGCCAATCAATGAATTTGTTGCAAAATTTATAGGAGAAAGCAATATTATAGATGGTATCATGTTAGACGATTACAGAGTGATGTTTGAAGACAAAATATTTGACTGTGTAGATTATGGCTTTAATCAAAACGAAAAAATTGACGTTGTAATACGTCCTGAAGATTTAGATATTGTAGAAAGAAAAGATGGAAAATTAAAAGGAGTTGTACGCTCTGTATTATTTAAAGGTGTTCACTATGAAACTATTGTAGAAACAAAAGCAGGTACAAGTATTACAGTGCAAATGAAAGTATCTGATGAAAAACCAATTGTCAACACAGAGGCAAACGAAAAAATGAGCGCAAATGATTTTTATTTAGATGTCAGTGATGTGGAAGAATTGACAGAAGCTACAATTGTTGCTCGTGCTGATGCCCAAGCATGGGACGCAAATACAGAAGAATTGATTTCTATACAAAAAATAACTTACGACATCAAACCAGAAAATGGTACTTACCCTGTTACCTTTTCTACTGCTGCAGGTACAAGTGTAACAGTCAACATGATTGTAAAAGACGAAAACAGAGTCATAAACAAAGAATATCAAGAAATTATATTTGCTGTAAACTTTTTTAAAACAGTAGATGAAATTAAAGAAAGTATCGCTTTAGAAACAGATTTAAAAACTTGGGCAAATGCTTCTGCTTGGAGCTTAGAAGATGACAGTGCTGTTGAAATCACAAGTATTCATTATGATTTTGACACAGAAAACATTACAACAGGTATCTATAATGTCACATTTGCTACAGAGGGTCACGAATATATGGTTGATACTACAGATAAATATGAAGTGGGTGATGAAGTTGGTTTAATGTTTCAGCCTCAAGACATTCACATTATGAAAAAGGGGTGAGCTACTTATGCGCCAATTTAAAAATATGGCATATCCTTATATCGTTTGGATTTCTATTATGATTGTTGTACCTATGTTTATGATATTAGTATATGCTTTTACAAAACATGGCAATGATGTTGCTACATTTTGGTTTACTTTTGAAAACTTTACTCGTTTTTTTAGCGACATTATATTTATCAATGTATTAAAGCAATCCCTTTATATCGCTGTTATTACTACAATCATATGTATATTGCTTGGCTATCCTGTAGCTTATATTATTGCCAATTCTAAACCAAAAAATGAAGTGTTTTTAATCCTTTTAATTACATTTCCTACATGGATAAATATGCTTGTTCGTACATATGCTTGGATGGGCATTTTACAAGATAATGGCATATTAAACAATATATTAAGTTCATTTGGTCTGCAAGCAAAATTACTGCACACAGATTTTGCTGTTATATTAGGTATGGTTTACAACTTTATTCCTTTTATGATACTGCAAATACATACTTCCTTGACCAAAATGGATAAAAGTCTTTTAGAAGCAGCCAGTGATTTAGGTGCAGACAAATTACAAAGTTTTATTAGAATCACATTTCCGCTTTCTCTGCCCGGTGTCATAAGTGGTATTACTCTTGTATTTTTACCAGCAATGTCCAGCTTTTTTATACCAAAATTATTGGGTGGTGGACAGTATGTATTGATAGGAAATGTCATAGAATCTCAATTTTTAACAGCAGGTAACTGGAATTTCGGTAGTGCTATTTCACTGATTATGGCTGTTATTATTATGATTTCTATGTATATTACTAAAAAAATTGAAGCTAGAAACAACACGGGCAAAGGAGGTATCACTCGTTGAAAAAATCTAAAAAAATAACAAGTAAAATTTATATGGTTTTGATTATGATATTCTTTTATTTGCCTATTGTCTATACAATTATATTTTCGTTTAACTCCTCCCGCTCTCTGACAAAATTTGGAGGATTTTCGCTGCAATGGTATCAAAAAATGTTTCATGATGCCACTATGATGAAATCTATATTTTATACGATTGTCATTGCCTTACTTGCTACATTGATTTCTACCGTTGTAGGCACTATCACAGCGATAGGACTTTCTAAGTCAAACCGTATTCTAAAAGGAATTGTAGAACAAATTAACGATTTGCCTATTATGAATCCAGAAATTGTAACTGGTATTGGGCTTTTAATGTTTTTTAGTACATTAGGCGTAAAAAAAGGTTTTATGACGCTACTATTAGCGCATATTATGTTTTGTATTCCTTATGTAATATTAAGCGTAGCACCAAAATTACGCTCTCTTGACCCTAATTTAGCTGATGCTGCGCTAGATTTAGGTGCAACGCCTTGGCAAGCACTCATAAAAGTGATTGTTCCTCAAATTATGCCAGGGATTACATCAGGTGCTTTAATCGCTTTTACAATGTCTTTTGACGATTTTATTATTTCTTACTTTGTAACAGGTAATGGTGTAAATAATATTTCTATACTGGTTTATACGATGTCAAAGAGAGTCAATCCCTCTATTAACGCATTATCCAGTATTATCATTTTGATTATTACAGTAGTATTGCTACTTATCAATATTATACCGATATTAAAACAAAAAAAGGAGAATAAAAAAAATGAAACAGCATATTAAAAAAGCAATCTCTTGTTTACTTACTGCGGCAATGGTATTTGCCTTGACTTCTTGTGGAGGCGGTAACAGTACAGCAGTAGATGACCCTATTGAAAAATATGGCTCTGATACCTTAAAACTTTACAACTGGGGCGAATATATGGGCGATACCCTCATTAGTGATTTTGAAAGACAATTTGGTGTAAAAGTCATTGTAGAATATTTTGACTCTAATGAAATGATGTACACTAAAATACAAGCTGGTGATGCCTATGATGTTTTAGTGCCATCTGACTACATGATTGAAAGGCTTTTAGCAAACAATGCGCTACAACCTGTTGATAGAGAAATGATACCTAATTTTTCTAATTTAGCAGAAGGTGTAAAAGGACTTCCTTATGACCCAGATAATACGTATTCTATCCCTTATTTTTGGGGTACTGTAGGCATTGTTTATAACAAAAACAATGTGGATTTAGCTGACCTTGAACAGCAAGGTTATGCGATAATGAAAAATCCAAAATATAAAGGCAAAATATATATGTATGACTCTGAAAGGGATTCTTTTATGATTGCCTTAAAAGCGTTAGGCTATTCTATGAATACAGACAACGAACAAGAAATAGAAGAAGCATATCAGTGGCTAAAAGAACTCAATGACACAATGGAACCTATTTATGTTACAGATGAAGTTATTGATGGTATGATGAATGGCAACAAAGATTTAGCAGTTGTATATAGTGGAGATGCTACAACAATATTATATGAAAATGAAGACATGGCTTACTATTTGCCAAAAGAGGGTACAAATATTTGGAGTGATGCCATGGTAATACCTGCAAATGCTGAAAATCCTAAGTTAGCAAACGAATTTATCAACTATGTTCTCACTTATGATGCTTCTTATGGTAATTCTGAAGCAGTAGGTTATACTTCTTCTAATAAAGAAGTTATGGAAGATATGAGTGGCGAAAGTGGTTTTTATGAGTCAATACCTTCCTATTTGCCTCGTACTGGTTATGAAAAAGATGAAGTATTTCAAGATAATATTGTTTTAAAAGAAAAATTGTCAGAGCTTTGGATTAAAGTAAAAGCATCTAACTAATAAAAAATTTGAAACTTTAGAAAAAAAACCGAGAAAATAAATTTCTCGGTTTTTTGATTATACATACATATCAACTGTATGAGAAGATGGTGGATTTGCTGATACCATACTCTCTATTAACTGTGCTGCTTGTGACTCTGCTGTTTCCATCGTATTTTTTGTTACAGACAGACTAGCCTGCATTTGAATATTTGCTAATGTTAATCCAGAACTCATTGCTGCGATATCCATATAATTCAACTCCTTTTTTTGCAAATTTTTGTTTCATATATGTAATATCGGTACAAAATAAAATAAATTAACATTATAATTTATAAAATATCAATATTTTAATTTATTACACTGCATTTCTATCAACATTTTTAAAAATGCGTCCATTTGTGGTGTCACATATTTATTTTTATGATATAGAATTTGTTTCCACATTTCAATATTCCAATTTTTTACATTGATTTTTTTGATTTTTTGATTTTCTATTTCTTCCAAAACTGCTATTTTAGGCAAAAAGGAAATACCCTCTCCTTTTTTCATAAGCTCAACAATCACTTTTGTATCCCCTATTTCCAAAAATGGTTTGAAATCAATTTTATTTTTTTCTACATACTCATCTAATTCTTTTCTATAGCTAACTCCTTTTTCTGTTAATATAATATCCTCTTTTAACACTTCTTCTATCGTTACATTTTCTTTTTGCGTCAAATGATGCCCATACTGTGCAAAAAATGCAATTTCTTCTTTTTGAACATAAGCCTTTACCCATTCTTTATGATATATCATTCTATCCATTACAAATATAAAATCAACTTCATTATGTGCCATCATTTCAAGCAGCACATCTACATAATTTGTTTTGACTATTAACTCCACTTTTGGATATTTTTTATGATATGCTGACAATATTTTAATCATATCCGAGTAAAGCAATGATTCTATGACACCGATACAAACTTTTCCTTTTATAGCATTATCTTCTGCACTTGTATACTTTATTTTTTCTGTAAGGTTTCTAATTTCTTTAGCATAATCAAACACCTCCCAACCTTTTTGAGTTACTGTAACTTTTTTGCCTATTCTCTCAAATAATTTTATATTTAGCTCCTGCTCCAATTGTTGTATTTGCACTGTAACAGTAGATTGAGAATAGCCTAGTTGTTCTGCTGCTTTTGTAAAATTTTGTAGCTCTGCTACTCTCAAAAATGTCATTAAATTCCTCAGCTCCATAATCATTCCCCTTTTTCTATTATAAATACAATATAACACACTATCATTAAAAATAATAATGTATTTTATAAAAACTATGAATTTTACAAATGATTTAAAATGCTATATGATAAAAATATAAAAAATGTTTTACAAACAAAGGGGGCTATATTATGATAAAACAAGTATGGAATTTTATTGTCGCACTCATTACTGCATCATCAAAATATAATCATTTTTAGAAAGGAATTGAAATGCTATGACAACAAAAACAAAAGTAAATTTATTAGGTTTTTTGACTGTATTTTTTTGGGCATTGGCTTTCCCACTTTCCAAAATTGCACTTTCTCATTTTGATACAAACAGCTTTGCACTATTGAGATGTATGGTTGCTTCTCTATTTTTATGTACATTAGGAGTTTGTCAAAAAATACAACTGCCCAAAAAACAAGATATTCCCAAGTTTTTTATATCTGGTTTATTTGGTTTCTTTTTCTATCTTGTTTTTTTTAATACAGGGCTAAAATTTCTTACTTCTGCTACTTCCAGTATTATTATTGCCACAACGCCTATTATGACATCGATTGGTTCTACATTTTTATATCATGAAAAAATAAAATGGCTCGGCTGGGTCGCTATTGCAATTGAATTTATAGGAATTATTGTATTATCTCTTTGGCAGGGTACATTTTCATTTAATTTTGGCATTTTATGGACATTATCCGCAGCTTTTGTATTTTGTGTATACAATCTCTATCAAAGAAAACTTTCTAGCTTAGGCTATCGCTCAAATGAAATCGTAACATATAGCATGGTTTGTGGCACGATATTCTTTTTATTGTTTTTGCCACAAGGTGTAGCTGAATTAAGTACAGCCGCACTACCTCATATCACAACATTACTTATTTTAGGTGTTTTTTCAAGTGGTGTTGCCTATATCTTATGGGGCAAAGCACTCTCTATCGCAGAAAAAACAAGTGATGTTACAAATTTTATGTTTGTTACACCTTTGCTCTCTACTATAATGGGATTTTTGTTGCTAAAAGAAGTTCCCTCTATGGGTACATTGATAGGTGGTGCAATGATATTGATAGGCTTAGTGTTGTTTCAGTTCGGAAAATAAAAATAAGCCCAGAAAACATTTTTTACCTTTTCTGGGCTTTTCCTTATTTTATATATCATTTTATTTTGTATGCCTTTCCTACTTTTTATTTACAAGTAATGTCAAACGATTATTTTGCATAAAAGGCATTACTTTTGTAATACATTCTTGCTTGTTTCCAAAATTTGTTTATTACTAGTCTAGCACATAGCAAAGTTATAAAAAATTATCTTCAATCTTAAAGATAGTCTTGTCTTGGTGGAGTAAATACATCAACAACTTCACCTGTTTCAATAACTCTGAATGAATGAATCTGATTGCCTGGAATAGAATAACTGTCACCTGCCACCAATTCATATTCTTTATTGCCAATTACAAGTTTATACTTCCCAGATATAACATATCCACTTTGTTCATGAGGGTGCTGATGTGGAGATGCATAGTCCCCTGTAACATAATTCATTTTAGCCACTTGTGATTTTTCTCCTACCGCAAGCGAGTCCAAAGAAACTCCCTTAAAAACTTTTTTTACGGCATCTTCTTTCTTTACAACTGTTTTCATTGTTTTAAACCACCTTTCTTTTATTTTTTAATATTAATAACAGAGTTTTCCATAAAATCAATCTTCAATAATTTTTTTTGATTTGGTAATTTCAATTCTGTTCTGTGCCTTAGCTGATATTTAGTTCAAATGATTATTTTGCATAAAAAGCATTGCTTTTATAATATATTCTTGCTTGTTTCCAAAAATAGTTGTATTCTGCAAATGTTTCAACAAGTGTAATCATAAAATCATAAATATGTTTTGTCATAATAAAACACCTTCCTTTTATAAAATAGTTTTTATTTTTAATAAGTTAATGATAACAGGACATCACATAAAATATTTGAAAGCTTAACATACTAAAACTCATATACATTAAAAACATACGATATTTCTTTTTTAATTTCATATGACACACCTCTTTTATTATCATTTCCTTTATTTATTCATTTACAAGCCAACCTTTACATATATCTACCCATTCTTCCATATGGGAATGTTCTATCAGTTCTGGTAAAGTTAAATGTACTGTACTATTTAAACTGCCTCCTGCTGCATGAATATCTTCAAATCTTTTTAATGAAACATCTAAATAAACCTTGACACCCTCATTTACAGCAAAAGGACATACTGCCCCAGGTTCATGACCAACTAGTGCTTCTACTTTGTCGCCTGATATCATAACTGCTTTTTGATGAAAGACTGCTTTAAATTTAGAACTGTTTACTTTTGCATCGCCTGCCATTACCACCAATATAGGTTTTTCTTCTACTATAAAAGACATTGTTTTTGCAATTCGTTCTGGCTCACAGCCGATTGCTTTTGCTGCGTGTTCTACAGTATCTCCTATTTCTTCCCTTACTGTGACACGGTCGCCCAATCCGACACTATCAAAATATTTTTGTACTTTTTCATATGACATTTTTATTTCCTCCTCTTTTTATTTTTTGTTATTTTTTTATTGACATTATTATATATCATGTTTTAATATAAGTAAAACAATAATATCTAATATAAATATTAGAAAAGGTGAATTAACTTTATGAATCGTTATATTGCATTTCAAAAAATAGTAGAATTAGGCAGTTTTTCAAAGGCAGCAGAATATTTAGGCTATACACAGTCCGCCATGAGCCAAATGATTGCTTCATTAGAAAATGAATTGTCTATTAAATTATTAAACCGCTTTCGCACAGGCACTACTTTGACCATTGAGGGCGCAGAATTATATCCTTATATTGAAAGAACTATATCACAATATATTGCTGTACAGGAAAAAGCAAAAGAAATTAGAGGATTAGAAACAGGAATCATCAGAATAGGAACTTTTTCAAGCATATCTGTACACTGGTTGCCTAATTTATTAAAACAGTTTCAACAACTTTATCCAAAAGTGGAATTTGTTATACATCAAGGAGACTATAGTTCTATACAAGAATGGATTAAAACAGGGCTTGTTGATTTTGGATTTGTTAGCCCAAAAGCGGTACGTGGTGTAGAAATTACGCCACTAAAAAAAGGAGCTATGCTTGCCATATTGCCAGAAAATCATGTTTTAGCTCAAAAAGAAGTTGTTGATTTAGAAGAATTAGCACAAGAACCTTTTATATTAGTGGAAGAAGGGCATTATTCTGAGCCTATGGAGGCATTTAAAGCAATTGGTAAAAAACCAAATGTAAAATATACCATTCATGACGATTATGCTATTATGACAATGGTAGAAGCTGGTTTAGGAGTTAGTATATTGGCAGAATTAATATTACATCGTACTAATTATAAAATCGTTTTACGTCCTACAAATCCTCCTGTTAATAGAACTATTGCGATAGGATACAAAGATAAAGCAAGTTTGCCCATAGCAAGCAAATATTTTATTTCTTATTTGCGTCAACACATTGATGAATTACCATAACATACAAAAAAAGCATTATTACTATTAAAATAATGCTTTTTATTATGTAGCCCCAAAATTTATTGATTTTTATTTTTAATATATACATTAAAATAATAAATTAATATACTCAATATAATAACAGTCAATATTACTACCACAAAAATACGAGAATCTTTAAAAGATATAAATATAGCCAAAAGTCCACAAAGGAAACTAACGATATACAATATCAATACTGCCTGACGCTGTGAAAATCCTCTATCTATTAATCTATGGTGTAAATGTCCTCTATCTGCTTTCATAATAGGCTGATGTTTTGCCATACGTCGAAGCATAGCAAACAGTGTGTCAAATATAGGCAATCCCAAGCACAGCATACTAACAATTAACGCAAGTATAGCATAGCCTTTAAATACACCTAATATACTTGTTACGGCAAGTACAAAGCCCAAAAATGTAGAACCTGTATCTCCCATAAATATTTCTGCCGGATTAAAATTTCTTGGCAAAAATCCAAGACAAGCTCCTGCAAGTGCTGCTGTCAACATAACCGCTGTAGTACTACCCGTCATCAAACAAAGTACCATTAGACACAATGCCGCTATAGATGAAACACCTGCTGCCAAGCCATCTAAGCCGTCTATTAGATTAACAGCATTTGTAACACCTACTATCCAAACCAATGTAATTGGTACACTGAATTTTTGCAAATAGGTTGTTACAGGCCACATAACAACATTAATTTTTGTTCCAGAATAAATTACAATCAACGCTGCTACTATTTGCACACAAAATTTTAGTCTTGCTCTTAAATTTTTTATGTCATCTATCATGCCAAGTACAACAATAATACTAGCGCCCATTACAAAGCCTGCAAACTGTTTTACATTCATTTCTGGATTAAAACGGTACAATACCAAAACAGTTATCATAAAACCTAATACAATGGCAATACCACCCATACGAGGCATAGGTTTTTTATGCATACCTCTATCTTTTGGCACGTCAATTGCACCTGCTTTTACAGAAATTTTTTTTGCTAAAGGTGTTGTTACTAATGTAATGGCAAATGCACTAGCAAATGCTGCAATATATAAAAGCCAATTATAATTCAAAACAATCCTCTCCTCAGATACAGACAGATTTATTTTGTGCCAAAAATTCTATCTCCTGCATCTCCAAGACCTGGTACAATATAGCCATGGTCATTTAAACATTTATCATATGCTGCTGTATAAATATCTACATCTGGGTGTGCTTTTTGTACTCTTTCCACACCTTGTGGTGCGCTCAACACACAAAGTAAATTGATTTTTTTTGCGCCTTTCTGTTTTAGAAAACCAATTGCTGCTTCTGCTGTACCACCTGTGGCAAGCATAGGGTCTGTCAAAAATACTGTTCTTTCCTCTATATCAGAAGGCAATTTGCAATAATATTCTACTGGCTGTAATGTCTCTGGGTCTCTATACAGTCCTATGTGACCTACTTTTGCGGTAGGCATCAATGCCAAAAGTCCCTCTGTCATACCAATACCTGCTCTCAATATAGGAACAATCGCCAGTTTTGTATCAATCATTTTGCAATCGGCTGTTGTAATTGGTGTTTCTATCTTAACATCAGCTAAAGGCAGTTCTCTCGTTGCCTCATAAGAAAGCAACATTGCTACTTCTTCTATCATTTCTCTAAATTCTTTAGAACCTGTGTCTCGACTGCGTAACATTGCTATTTTATGTTGAATAAGTGGATGCTCTGATATAAATAGTTTTCCCATACTTTTTTCTTCCTTTCTGCTCTGCTTACTCCTCTATTTGAGAAATTCTTCTAATATGTCTTTCTTCATTTGAAAAAGGTGTTTCCAAAAATACTTTGACAATCTCTAGTGCTAAGCCAACACCAACTACTCTTGCACCCATTGCTAATATATTAGCATCGTTATGCTCTCTTGTTGCTTTTGCAGAAAAACAATCTCCACAAAGTGCTGCCCTTACACCTTTTATTTTATTTGCAGAAATAGAAATGCCTATACCTGTACCACATATTAATATTCCTTTATCACATTCTTTATTGACTACTGCACGTGCCACTTTTTTGCCATATGCAGCATAGTCACAAGAATCTTCTGAATAAGTACCAAAATTTTTATATTCTATCTTTTCTTTTTCCAAATATGCTATTACTTCTTGCATCAAAGCATATCCGCCGTGGTCACAACCTAATGCTATCATCGCTATCACTCCTTTATTACTTTATAGCCAGCCGCTTTTTGCAGTCGATTCATAATGGCAAGTCCTTCTCCAACTTCTGGCACTGTTTCAGAATAAACCACTTCAACACCTAAAAAATCAAATTTTCTCAAGTGTTTAAATAAATTAGAACCAATTTATTCTAAATTTTCTCTATCACCTAGAGAAAGCACTATACCACAATCATAATCCTTTTTTGTTTGCTCTGTTGCCAATATTCCTACTTTTTTACCTAATTGCAAATCTTTTTTTACTAATTCCTTTATTTTTTGCTTTACTTTGCTTATGTCATCACCTTGCACCAATATTACATCTGCTTTAGGTGAATAATGTGTATATTTCATACCTGGCGCTTTTGGTGCAACATCGCTGCTTGGTTTTGACAGAATTGTAGGGTCTATTTCTATCTGTCCTATAACTTCTTCTATCATTTCTTTTGTCACTGCACCAGGACGCAAAAGCATAGGAATTTTACCAGAAACATCTACAATAGTGGATTCTAAACCAACTTCTGCACTTCCACCATCTACAATCATATCAATTTTATGCTCTAAATCAAATATCACATGAGAAGCCTTTGTTGGGCTAGGTTTCCCTGAAGAATTTGCACTTGGTGCTGCAATAGGCAAAGCAGACGCTTTTATAATCTCCTGCGCTACTACATGAGATGGAAAACGTACTGCTACTGTAGAATGTCCTCCTGTAATTTCATTTGGTACACAGTCCTTTTTTTCAAATATCATTGTCAAAGGACCAGGCCAAAAAGCATCTATCAATTTTTCTGCTTTTTCAGGAACACATTTTACAATTTCATACAATGCTTGTTTTTGTGCAATATGAAGGATTAAAGGGTTGTCCGATGGACGCCCCTTTGCCTCATATATTTTTTTACACGCCGCTGCATCTAGTCCATTTGCTCCCAATCCATACACTGTTTCTGTTGGAAAAGCAACTAGACCACCATTTTTTAAAATCGTTGCTGCTTGCTCTATAATTTCTTTGTTAGGCGCTTTATTATCTACTGTAATCAGTATTGTGTCCATAATTATAAATTCGCCCCACAGCATTTTTTATATTTTTTGCCACTACCACATGGGCATGGGTCATTTCTACCAATTTTCTTTGATTTTACAATTGTGCGGGATTTTTTCTGCTCTTTTGTAAAGTTCTTTCTTTCTTCTTCTGTGTAAATATTATCCCATTGTGGTAACTTATAAAGATGTTCTGCTTTATATTCTACCATTTTTTTGTACAATTTCTCGAAATCAATTTCCAATTTGATAGGGCTGTTTTCTTCCAATTCATTCATGTCATACTGTTTTGGCAATACTTCATTGATACCATCTATAAAAGCAACAATTTCTTCAGATGTTACACCAAAGCGCAATGCTAATTCTGAAACAACACCCTCTAATACAGTTACTTTTTCTCCCAAGATATATTCATATATTTTTTGTTCCTTTGGTAAAAAGTCGTCCCATACTGCCTCCATACTCTTACCATCTTTACTAAATGCTTTGTTCATCCAATTTTCATATAATGTCATTATTAGCCACTCCTTATATACTATAATCTTTTTTTTAAAATGTAAACATACTAATAGAAATAATAATATATATTCCCTTTTAATGCAACAAAAAATTATCATTAACATTTATTTTTCGGTTGTAATTGCTGGAAAAAATATATTTTTTTAGTCACTTTTTACAAAAATTATCAATATAAAAAAAATCTCTCACTTTCGCAAGAGATTTTCTAATATTATCCAATTTTTTCTTCCCATTCTGTTTCAATTCTGTCATTTTGTCCTACAATCATAACTTCTACATCTTCTGGCAATATAGAAATGATTTTTTGAAATTGTGTTTCTTGCTGTTTTTTTATGGAATGTTTTATTACTGTTTTTGGCAATTCTCCCATAATTACTTTTGTGATGTTTTCTTCTTTTACAAACTGACTAATGCATTTTGGTACATCTTCATCACACATAACATGGATAATACCACCACATCTATCTCCATAAGCAAGCAATTTTGTTAATAATTTTAATGTTTCCCCATTTTGAAAAATGCTATCACCTTTTTGGACATGAAGTATATGCAAAGAACCATGATACTCTCTTGCTATTTCTGTTCCATAATCTATCAGTCTTTGAGAACTGCTTTGTGCTGTAATACATACTACGATATTTTCTTTCTTCATAACAAATCGCTACCTCCTTCTATGATTGGTGTTGCACCACAGAAAATAAAAATTTTCCGTCATTATATCAAAAAACAATAGTGTTATTTTATAGATTATAAATATTTATCCCTTTGTTAATATAATATCATATTGATATAAAAATGCAACAAATTTTATATCAATTTTTTCTTAATTTTTTTGCACATTTTCCACAATAAACTTTTTTATTGCATAAAAATAACAAGAAAATGTATTTTCTTGCTACTTTTATGACTGCTATTTTGTTTATTTTTCACTGTAATTTATGCTTGCTTGTACAAAATCACGAAATAGTGGCTGGCTTCTATTTGGGCGAGATTTAAATTCTGGGTGAAATTGCACTCCTACAAACCAATTATTTTCTGGTATTTCTACAATTTCTACTAATTTATCATCAGGAGATAATCCTGCAATTTGTAATCCTGCTTCTACAAACTGTTTTCTATATTCATTGTTAAATTCGTATCTATGTCTATGACGTTCATATATCAATTCAGCACCATATGCTTCATAAGAACGAGAATTTTTGTCTAATTTGCAAGGATATGCCCCTAAGCGCATTGTACCACCTAAATTATCAATATCCTTTTGTTCTGGCATTAAATCAATAACAGGGTGAGAGGTTTCTCTGACTTCTGCTGTAAAAGCATCTTTCCAGCCCAAAACATTCCTTGCATACTCAATAACAGCACATTGCATACCCAAACAAATACCAAAAAATGGTATATTATTTTCTCTAGCATATTGGATTGCTCTTATTTTTCCCTCAAGTCCTCTATCTCCAAAACCACCAGGTACTAATATCCCATGACATTTTGATAATATACTATCTACATTATATTCTGTAAGTTGCTCTGCATTTATCCAATCTATTTCTACATCTGCTCCTGTTGCAATACCACCATGATGCAGAGACTCTACAATAGAAAGATATGCATCATGTAATTCTACATATTTGCCTACTAGAGCAATGCGCACTTTTTTATCCATATTTTTTTCTTTTTCTAGCATAGAAAGCCACTCAGCCATATCAGGTTCTCTATCTTCAATACCCAATTTTTTGCAGGCAACTTTTGCAATTCCTTCTTCTTCTAACATAATGGGTACTTCATAAAGACTTTCAGCGTCCATATTTTGTATAATACAATCTTCATCTACATTACAAAACAGTGCTAATTTATCTTTCATATCTTGGCTGATTTTATGCTCTGTACGGCATACTATCATATCAGGCTGTATTCCTATAGAGAGAAGTTCTTTTACAGAATGTTGTGTTGGTTTTGTTTTCATCTCTCCACCTTTAGAGAGATATGGTATTAGTGTAACGTGTATGTACAAACAATTTTCTTTTCCTACTTCTCTTGCTACTTGTCTAATTGCTTCCAAAAATGGTGTACTTTCAATATCTCCTACTGTACCACCTATTTCTGTAATAACAATATCTGACTGTGATGTTTTTCCTGCTCTATACACTCTATTTTTTATTTCATTTGTAATGTGGGGAATGACCTGTACTGTTGCTCCTAAGTATTCCCCTTTTCTTTCTTTGTTTAATACAGACCAATATACTTTTCCTGTTGTAATATTGCTGTTAATACTCAAATTTTCATCAATAAATCTTTCATAATGTCCTAAGTCTAGGTCTGTTTCTGCTCCATCATCTGTTACAAAAACTTCTCCATGTTGGTAAGGACTCATCGTTCCAGGGTCTAAATTGATATAAGGGTCAAATTTTTGTATTGTTACTTTGTATCCTCTTGCTTTTAAAAGTCTTCCCAATGACGCAGCCGTAATGCCCTTACCTAAGCCAGAAACAACGCCCCCTGTTACAAAAATATACTTTATAGCCATATTTATCACCGTTACATAAAACAAAACCACTTTTTATACTCTCATTTGTTTTATGATAACTTTCTCCTTTCTTACCTTATTCATTGTTTACAAACAGTGTTCAATTTACGATATTCATTTTCCCATAATAAAAAAAGTGCTTATTTTTTTACAAAAATACACATTATTCTTATCATATCATATATGGTATGGAAAAGAAATACTATTTTGTTGGAATTTTATTCTAAAAATTATATTATCAAAGTAATATAAACACTGTTAAAAATGTATTCCTTTTGACACAAAAACATTGACAACAAAACATCTATCCTTTACCATAAATACAGTAAATAGTGTAGTATGTAAATGTGATGGAGGTAATTTTTATGGAAGAAAATACAGTAAAACAAGAACGTATTACTACAGCACAAAATGTTGCTGGAGAATACTTCAAGCAAGGCTTAAATTGTGCAGAATGTGTTTTTCAATCTTGTTTAGATATGCAAAATGTTGACTTTCCAAAAGAAGTCATCGCTTTAGCTTCTGGTTTTGGTGGTGGCATGGGACAAACAAGAAATACTTGTGGTGCTATCACTGGTGCAATATTAGCGCTCAGCTCACTAAAGGGCAGAAAAAATCCTTTAGAAAAAGAAACGCCAAAAGAGAGGATACAAGAAATACAACAGGTTTATATTCCATTTAAAGAAATGGTACAAGAAATTGAACAACACTATGGTACATTGATTTGTAGAGAACTTTCCGCACCTCATGGAGATTTTGCTGGAAAAGCAAGAAAGAAAAACTGCAAAGAAATTATTTCCTACTGTGCAGGGCTTGTGGCAAAATATGCTGAACAAGAATAAATTCGTTTTATGATTGCGATAATAGGAGGGTATCAATATGAATCTTTTTACAAAATTACAAGGTTATCAAAGATGGGGACAAGTTTTAGGTGTTATTGCGAAATTAAAATGGTTTGAAGAACATCATTACTTAAAAGGATTTTGTGAAAACTACAATTATAATTTTGAAGAAGTTTCTATTTTTTTAAAAATTGCAAATTCTATTATTGATGGACAAAGCGATTTATATGAAAATTTAAAAGCAGAATATCAACTAATTCAAGCAAATGACCAATGGTCAGCAGAAGAAAGTATGATTTTAAACAGTCTTTTGAACTAAATTAGATTTTTTATTGACTTTTTATTAACAATATTCTATAATATATGCAAATATAAAAATTCTTCAGGGCAGGGTGCAATTCCCTACCGGTGGTAACAGTCCACGAGCGAAACAACTGTTTTGCTGATTTGGTGCAATTCCAAAACCGACAGTATAGTCTGGATGGGAGAAGAATAAACGACAGCATTAACTTTGTATTTTTTTGATACAATTTTTTTGCTACACTTTATTTTGCTTTGTAAAACAGTCTGAAGATTTTTAGACTGTTTTTTTTATGTTATATTACATTAAAAACAGTCTAACAGTTAAAAATCTTATTCTACAGCAAATATGGAGGGTTATTATGGAAAATATCAAAACAACAATATTATC
>CAMXTM010000002.1 GCA_947246775.1 uncultured Clostridium sp.
CCATTATATTCTCCTGTCCTATAAAATAGCACTACATTTTTTTGTAAATAAAAAAGGATTACACATAATTGATTCGTGTATAATCCCTTCTTACTTTCTCTACTCTAATTTGCTATCGGTGATGTTACTACTGCTACAGAAGAATCCCCTGCTTTTGCTTTTTCCAGTACTGCCTCTACCAACAGTTTGAAATTTTCTCCAGATTCTGTTGCTCCAGAAATCATATCTATATCAGATGACTGTTTTTGCAAAAGCTGTGTCGCATACGCTCTTGTATAATGGTTTGGATACGTTCCATAAGTAGGATTCATTACTCTCATATAGGCTATATCCCACGACTTTATAAAGCCTGTTGGTGTTGTTGCGTTATACTCTACTGTGATAATCTCCCCATTGCTTACACAAATTGTTACAAACTCTTGCCAGCCAAAGTTATAACCATCTATATGTGCTGTATAATAGCCATCTTTTAGTTCTTGCTCTTTTCCGCAGCTACTCAAAGAAAACAGCATGACTATTGTCAATAAAATTACTATTATTTTTTTCATCATACCATCTCTCCCTTTATTTTACATAATGGTCTTTTGTTTGAAATCTTTCTACCATTTTTTGAAGCATTACCGCCTGCTGAGCAAGCTCATCAATCGAATTTGCACTATCGGTACTTACTGTCAAATTCTTTGATGCCATATTAGATATGGACTCTACTGCATATGCTACATTTTCTAACGCAACCATTTCACTCTCTACAGAAACTAACAACTTATCTGTAATATCTGCAATCTGTTGTGATATCGTTGCAATATCATTCATAGACACTGATGTCTCATCTGCTACTCTTACACCTACATCAATCGCTGCCGCAGAATTTTTTATAATATTCGCTGTATATTTTGCAAAATCAGAACTCTTTCCAGCAAGATTCCTTACCTCATCCGCTACAACAGAAAAGCCTTTTCCTGCCTCTCCTGCACGTGCTGCTTCTATTGAGGCATTGATTGCCAATATATTTGTCTGAAATGCAATATCTTCCATAAATCCTGTTGTTTTACTAATTTCTTCTTCACTATTTCTAATATCAGCCATCGCCTTTAAAAGCGCTTTCATATGTGCTATGCCCTCTTCCAGCTTTTGCTCTACTCCAGTTGTTAAATCTTTTGTGTCTTTTGCATTTTCATCTACTGCTATAATGCTCTCTGAAATCTCATTCGATTCTTTTATCAATTTCTCTATAGAGCCAGACTGTTCTTCACTAGCACTACGCACTTGCCTTGCATCTCCTGATACTGCTAAAGCTGCTGTAGACAACATATTCGCTGCTGATTTTATTTCCGCAATCATTTCATTTAAAAAGTCTATAATATGGTTTGTAGACTCCTTTAATACTACAAAATCTCCCGTAAAATCTTCTTTTACTTCTACATTCAAATCGCCTTGTGACACAGACATCAAAACTTCTCTCAATTCCATAATATACGTTCTAATATCTTGTATGCTATACTCCAACGCAACAGACAATTCCTCTACTTCGTCCCCTGTTTGCAGTACCTCTACTGGGCTTGCAATATCCCCTTTTGCTAATTTTTGTATTCTCTCTTTTACACTTCCAATAGAACGTGAAATTTTATTCGCTACTACACTCGCTATTATTGCAACTATAATACAACACACTATCGCTACCACAATATTAACCACTATCGCATGACGCTCTATTGCTGCAAATTCTTTATGTGGCATAAAAATTGCCATATACCAATTTGTTCCCCTTACTGGAGTATACGATACAAATTGCTGCTCTCCATTGATTCTAACATTTTTAATATTCGTTTCTCCTGTATACATATTTTCAAACAATGTCATCAATTTTTCATTTCCTGTATACATTTGTGAAACATTTGTATTACTTTGCACTATCTCTTTATCTGGGTGTGCCATAATCGTACCCTCTCTATTGACGATGACTGCATAGCCACTATAGCCAATATGCAAATTACTTAACACATCATTCAATACATCGTATTTATAACTACCTACAACGTAGTACATTATCTCACTATCCCCTGACAGCACTGGCGTTCCTACTACTATCTGTAGCTGCCCATCAACATACTCTACATCATTGACTACCAAATTTTTTGTCTGTTCCATGCCCTCAAACAATTTCGTAGTGCTAATGTCTTTTGGGCTATTCTCTCCGCCAAAATAATATTTACCCTCAGGCGTATAGGCAGACAGCCACACAAATTCTATACCAGAACTAAAATCTGTCAGCACTTGCTCCTTTTGCTCTATTGTTGTCTCTGTACTATGTAATATTTCATTATCAGAAACAGTAAAGATTCTATCCGCTAACATATGCAGATTTCCTTCTACCGTTTGGGAAGAAATTTTTGTCAGTGGTTTTAACAGTCCTTCTGCTAATGTAGTTGTTAATGTACTAATACCATACATTGTTACTATCGCTGTAAAAGCTGCTACACAAAGTACTCCAATTATCGCCGTAGCCATAATCTTAGTTTTGATACTTCTTCTTTTTAACTTCTCTTTCAACATTAACTCCCCTCTTCCCTACCATATATAATAAAAGCAGTGCAGAATATCATTTTTCCGCACTGCTTCTGCTTTTTTAATATTTACTATCAAAATGGTTTTCTTCAAAGTTATAATCCATATTTACACTATCATAATCTACTGGTTGGTATACCATTGTATCTCCCATGGAGGAAGAGCCACCTTTTAATTTGAATTGTCCTATCAATGACTTCAACATTTCTGATTGACTTGACAACTCTTCACTCGCTGCTGCACTTTCTTCTGCTGTTGCAGAGTTTGTTTGAATTACTGCTGATATTTGTTCCATACCAAGTGTTACTTGGCTAATTGCAGCCGCTTGGTCATTAGACGCTTTTGTGATTCTACTAATAATGCTTGCTACTTCTTGTACACCCTCAACAACAGAATTTAATGACTCTGCTGTTTCGTTTGCAATTTCTTCACCATTTTTTACCGCTCTAATAGAGTTTTCAATTAACATTGCTGTATTTTTAGATGCTTCCGCACTTCTACCTGCCAATGTTCTTACTTCATCTGCTACTACTGCAAAACCTTTTCCTGCTGCGCCTGCTCTCGCTGCTTCTACTGCCGCATTTAATGCAAGTATATTTGTCTGGAACGCAATGTCTTCAATCGTTTTAATGATTTTTCCGATTTCACTAGAAGAACTACTAATATCTTCCATTGCTGACAACATATTTTTCATTCTATCGCTACTTTCAGATGCTTCATTCTCTACCTGTCCTGTTCTATTATTTGCATCATTCGCATTTTGCGCATTTTGTGATACCTGATTTGATATTTCTGTAATTGTTGCGGAAAGTTCTTCTACAGAACTTGCTTGCTCTGTTGTTCCTTGTGAAAGCGCTTGCGCTCCACTAGATACCTGTGATGCACCACTTGAAACTTGTACAGAAGATTCTGCTACGGTATGCAAAGTCTCTGACATTCTATCCATAAATTTCAAAATAGAAGCCTGTATGCTCGCAAAGTCTCCCTTAAAGTCACTTCCTGTACTCTCAATTGTAAAGTCTCCATCAGACATTCTATGCATCGCTGTATCAATTCTTGTAATATAATCCTCTAATATTTCAATACAGCCTCTTACACTATTTGCCATTTCTCCAAATTCATCTTTAGATTGATACTCTACTGTTGTATGTATATTTCCTTTTGCCATCTCATTCATTGCATACAATACTTCATTCAATGGTGTTAATATCATACGGCTCAAAGTTGCTACAATTACCATAGCAATAATAATTGAAACAATCAAGATTGCAGCAATCAAGCAATAAACTCTTTTTGTTACATTTTCTGAATCTTCCATTTGTTTCTGTATAATATCATTTTGTGAATTGACCATCGTATTTAATGTGCTTTCTGCTTCATCTAATGCAGACTGATATTCATTCTTATACATCTCATACGCTTGCGCATTCAATTCTAGGTCATCTGCTGATGTTAAAGAAGAAATTTGAGCGCCTATACTGGATATTTTACTCACTGAACTCTCTAGTGAGGTAAACATACTAGCATCTACCCTTGCCGTTTGTTTATACAAAGCAATAATATCACTGATTGCCGCTGTATCTTCTGTTACACTCTGCAATCTCTGTGAAATTAAATTAGGTTCTGTTTCTATGATTGCGCTTAACATATCAACTTGCACTTTTTCCAACTGTGTTTGTATTTGTTGAGCATATTTTGTATTTGGTACTGCTCTTTGTGTAAAAATTCCTACTTGGTCATTTACATGCCCTATACTAATAAAAGCGGTAATACCCAATACAAGCGTTGCAATCACTATGATTGCTAAACTAACAAGCAGTTTCATTCTTACTCTTAAATTTTTCATAAACCGTTTCCTCCAAAATCTTTTTTATTTTAATTTACCCCTTTTTTTGACACCTAATCTTATTATTCCCCTCCTTTATACCATTGCAACAAGCAAATTTATTCTTTCACATTATCTGCAAATGACAAATTTACTATTATATCTATTTTAATATATATATTCTACTAAAAACAATATCTTTTTTTGGAAATAATCATTTTTTTGTATAAACAATACCCTATTTGTATTTTTATACCACTTTTTCCAACCCTTTTTCTATCTTTATTATGCAATATCTCTTTGTTTTATAACATATACAATATAACACCTTATGACACCATAGTCAATATGATTCCATTAAACCAAAAAAATTACGTGATATTTTTTTCTCAAATGAAAAAGCAGTATCTCCTTTTGATAAAAAAGATACCGCTCAGACTGTCGACAAACCTCATTTCACTGCAAAATGCAATGGTTTGAATATTACAAATTGTTTACACAATCCCACAATCATAAAATTACTTACCTACATGAGAAAAGCAAAAATTCTATAACAGAATTTTTACTCAATTACTCTATTTCGGTAAGCCAAATTTCTTTGAATGTCTTATACACTCAATTTAGTGGAAAAGAACACAGGCTTATTCTATTACTCTCAAGCCTGCAAGTGCTGCCATCTCTTTTATAGAGCTTTTTGCTACTTTTTTACCTTTGTAATCAATTAAATCGTCCATTGCACCTGTAAAAACATCAGCAGGCTCATATTTTTTTAGTATTACTTTTTCATCATCTACAAAAATTTCTAAAGAATCCTTTTCTTTGATGTTTAATACCCGTCGCAGTTCAATAGGTAGCACAACTCGTCCCAATTCATCTACTTTTCTTACAATTCCTGTTGATTTCATATTCAAAAATCCTCCCGAATAGCACTGTTAATGTTTTTTATATACCTATTTATTTGAATATAACACATTTGTCAAACAATGTCAACTTTTAAAAAAACACAAACAAATATCATTTATTTTTGTAGCAATTTTTTAAATAATACAGAATATATTACTATAAGACAAGGAAAGGATTGGTAAGTATGTTAAATTTTATCTGGGTATTTTGTATCCTATTTGGTATCTTATTCGCTTTAATCACAGGTGAAATGAATTCTGTTTCTCAAGCTGTACTCTCTGGCGGCAGAGATGCTGTCAATCTTGCCATTACTATGGCTGGTGTTGTCGCAACTTGGAGCGGTATTATGAAAATTGCTGAAAAAGGTGGTTTGATTTCTTCCCTCTCTAACCGCTTTGCTCCTGTATTACATTTTCTTTTTCCCGAAATTCCCAAAAAAAGCAAAGCTTTACAATACATATCAGCAAACTTTATTGCCAATTTTTTAGGCTTAGGCTGGGCAGCTACCCCCGCTGGCATACTCGCTATGAAAGAATTACAAAAATACAACAAAAAAAAAGACACGGCAAGCAATGCTATGTGCATCTTTATGATTATCAATATGTCATCTCTACAGCTTGTCACCATCAACATACTCGCCTACAGAACGCAATACGGTTCAGCAAATCCTGGCGAAATTATCGCCCCCAGTATTATCGCCACCCTTTTTTCTACATTAGTAGGCGTTTTTGTTGGCAAATTACTAGAGCGGAGGTGTAAATAATTGTTATTTTTTTTATATCTCTCTGATTTTATTATCCCGATTACCATCTTATTTATTGTGGTATTTGCTTGCATCAAAAAAGTAGACATCTATGATGCCTTTATTGAAGGCGCTTGGGACGGACTAAAAACTGTTGTAGACATCTTGCCTACTCTAATAGGACTTATGGTAGCAGTTGCTGTCTTACGCAGCAGCGGCTTTTTAGCCTTTTTAACAGAAGTATTAAAGCCTTTTGTACAGTGGACTGGTTTCCCCGCTGAAATCATTCCTCTTAGCCTGATGCGTCTTGTGTCTTCTTCCGCTGCTACTGGGCTATTAGTGGACTTATTCACTACTTATGGCACAGACTCCTTTATTGGCAGAATTTCTTCCGTTATGATGAGCTGCACAGAAACCGTATTTTATACGATGTCCGTATACTTTACTGCTGTTAAAGTTACAAAAACACGCTTTACCTTAGCTGGCGCTATCGCCGCAAATATCGCAGGTATTGTCGCTGCCTATTACATCACTTTGCTACTCTTTGGTAAATAAATAATAAAGGTGCTGATATGCTAATATCAACACCTTCATTACATAACATAAAACACTTTTTTCCTTAAATAAAGAATAAAGCATTGCCCCGCTTCGTTATAAAGCGAAGTATAAAAAAATTGTCCCACTTATTTTATACCATACTATTCAGCAAAATGCAATGTTTTACTCTCTCATATATTTCTCATATTCTTCCGCTGTCAGTTCTTCTGTTATTTTGCCCGACACCATAAAAAGCACCCTATCAGACACATCTCTTACGAATTTCTCATCATGGCTGATTATCAATACACCCATGCCTTCTTTTGCCAGCCCTCTTATGATTTTAATAATATCCAACACTAAGGCGGAATCTAACGCTGCTGTTGGCTCATCAAAACAGAGCAATTTTGGATTGGTTACACAACTCCTTGCTATGGCTACCCTTTGTTTTTGACCTCCCGAAAGAGAAAATGGCTTTTGCTGCATTTTATCGCCCATATCTAACTGCGTCAAGATTTCTTCCGCCTTTTGAAGTGCCTGCTGTTTTGGCATTTTATATACTTCTGTCAATGCTAATGTCACATTTTCTGCCACCGTCAAATGTGGAAATAAATGGTAATTTTGAAACACCATTCCCAAATCTTTTCTTACCTCAAAAAGCTGCTCTTTTGTCGCCCTTTTGATTGTGCCATTTTCCATAGAACATATGTATTTACCATTGATTTCAATGCTACCTTTATCGCATTTTTCCAGTCCCGTAATACAGCGCAACACTGTTGTCTTTCCTGCACCACTTTTTCCTACCAGACTGACTACTTCTCCCGCTGACACCTCAAAAGAAATATCTTGCAGTACTGTTACATTATCAAAGGATTTACAAAGTCCTTCCGCTTTCAAAAGCATCATCTTTTTTCTACTCCTCATACTGTACTTTTTTCTCTATTAACTCAAATAGTCTTGTTATCACATACGTCATAACCAAATAAAGCAAACCTGCGGCAACATAGGCAAGTAATGTATTGGCATCTCTACCGCCTGCTCCCTTTGCTACACGCAGTATATCATCTACTGCTACCACATATACCAGGGAAGTATCTTTTACCAAGGTAATGACTTCATTCCCTATCGCAGGCAAGGTTCTTTTTATCGCTTGCGGCAACAAAATAAAACGGTAAAACTGCCAAGTCTTAAAGCCTAATATATTTGCCGCTTCTCTTTGCCCTCTCTCAATAGACTGTATGCCAGAACGGAAGATTTCTCCAAAATATGCCGCATAGTTCAAGCCACAAGCCAAATATGCCGCTGGCAATCTATCAAATACAATTCCTACTGAGGGCAAACCAAAAAAGACTAATGCTATTTGCAGCATAAGCGGTGTACCTCTCAGCACCCAAATATAAAACTTTGCTATGCTACAAACAATCTTATTTTTCGATAGCCTACAAACTGCAACGACAATACCAAGTGGCAACGATATAATTAGTGTCATAACAAACACGCTTAATGTAGTGCCAAGCCCCCTTGATACCTCTATCACATAACCAATCAATGATTGTAACATAAATTACACCTCATTATTCCATAATAATGTCACTACCAAACCATTTTTCGGAAATTTCTTTTGTTGTTCCATTTTCTTTTAAAGTATCCAATGCTGCATTGAGTGCTTCCAAAAGTGCTGTATCCTCTTTTCTTACACCAATACCATACTGTTCTGTACCAAAGTCTTCATCTAATATTTTATATTTTTCTTCGCCTTTTTTAGAAACATAATAACGAATGATAACCTCATCTGCTACAACTGCATCTGTTCTACCTGATTCCAAATCCATAAGACATTCATCATTTGTTGCAAATTGTCCTAAATCTTTAAAAGTATCAAATACTTCTGGTTTTGCATAAATTGCATCAATCGCACTAGATTCAGACTGTGCTACAACAGACTTATCTTCCAAATCTGCTAATGTGTTAATATCAGAATCTGCCATTGTTACAACTACTTGTCTATTATTTAAATATGGTTGTGAAAATGCAACTTTTTCTTTTCTTTCTTCTGTAATAGTATAGCCATTCCAAATCATATCAATGTTTTTATTTGCTAATTCTGTTTCTTTCATGCCCCAGTCAATTGGTTGTAATTCAAAAGGGATTCCCATTTCTTCACTCACTGCTTGAATTAACTCTACATCAACGCCAGAAAGGTTACCATCTTCATCTCTAAAGCCCAAAGGCGCAAATGTATCATCTAATCCTACTACAATTTTATCATAGCCTATTTCGCCACTATCTGCTGTTTGTTGTTCTCCCTCTGCTGGTTGCTGCTCCTCTGGTGCTGCACCGCCGCCGCAGGCTGCCATACCTAACATCATTACGCCTGCCATACAAATACTTAAAATTTTCTTTTTCATCATTTCGTCCTCCCTAAATTTTTGGTTATCTATATTATCGTGTTATCACATTAGCATAATAAAGTAATATTCTTATTTTGTCAAGTTATTTGCCTTTCCCTTCCTATAAAAAAAATATATTTTACAAAAACACTTGACGAACCTTAAAAAATTTCATAGAATAAGTATTACACTTGTTCTCGTAGCTCAGTTGGATAGAGCGACCGCCTCCTAAGCGGTAGGTCGGAGGTTCGAATCCTCTCGGGAACGCTTTTTTTATTTCAAAATAAATACGTTAGGAGGGTTTCTTGTGGCAAATAGACCTGTTTTTGCAGTTTCTCTTGATAACAAATATTGTATTCGTCAAAATACAGAGTTTCAATACTTTAGCGGCTTTTCCGACAAACAAATGCAAAGAAGTATTCACAGTTTACATCAGGCTTATATCTCAAACTATCCAGACAGCAAAATCCTTGAAATCTCTACCAAATCAGAAAATACGCTTGGTGTGCAATTAAGCGCTTTCAATCTTATGATAAAAACAAAAAATGGTAAAGAATGTTCTGTTGAGTCTGCTTTTCAGGCAAGCAAGGTTTTTGAACAGGGAGGTCCTTATACAGACTTACTAGATGCCTCCTCTCGAGACGCAAAAAAAGATGCTCGCCTAAAAAATAGTGGCAACATCATCTCTTTTTATCTCGACAAGGAAGTATTTCAAACAGAACCAAAAACTTATTTTTATAACTGGCTCTATCTCAATGCTCTACATTCCCATCACGATTTAGCAAGGCAAATAGTAGACTATAATGCTTTTACAGATATTGCCTTTAATCCTAAAAAGTCTATTAACTGCCAAGCAGAAGCCGCCGCAATCTATGTTTCCTTACATACACAGGGTTTGCTGGAGCAGGCTCTAAAAAATAAAGAATCATTCCTCAATATCGTTTATCCTAATAACAAAAAGACAAACTAAAAATAAGAGAGACTAAAATTTTAATATTTTTAGTGTCTCTTTTCTTTTTTAAAAAATTTATTTCCCCATAAAACCAAGCCATATCACTATTTTACGCTTCCCTTTATCATAATTTTTGATGTTTCTATTTGATGAAATAGAATAGGATATGCTATACTAAAAAACAAATAAAATATGAAAGGATGATTACAATGAAAAAATCGTCATTAACTAACACAGACGAAAAATTACAGAAAATTGTTGTAGAACCACTACAATATAATATAAAAAATATGATTTATGTTGTTCGTAATCAACAGGTCATGCTAGATAGTGATTTAGCTATGCTGTATCAAGTGGAAACTAAGCGATTAAATGAAGCAGTAAAACGTAATATCTCTCGATTTCCAGAAAGATTCCGATTTCAACTGACGAAAGAAGAATATGAAAACTTGAAGTCGCAATTTGCGACTTCAAGTTTAGATGAAGATAATGGATATGGCGGGCGTAGAAAATTACCCTTTGTGTTTACAGAACAAGGGATAGCGATGCTTTCTGCTGTTTTGCGAAGTGATGTCGCTATCCGAGTAAGTATCGGGATTATGGATACTTTTGTAGAAATGCGGAAGTATATGGCAAATACATCTTTGCTATATGAGCGTTTAAATGCGATGGAAGCTCGCCAGATAAATTATCAAGCCAAAACAGATGAGCGTTTCGAAAGAGTTTTTGAGTACATATCCGAACATGAAGAATCTAGTCAAAAGATATTTTTTGAGGGACAAATTTATGATGCATTTAGTTTGATTGTCAGTCTAATACAAAAAGCAAAAAAAGAAATGATACTAATAGATGGGTATGCTGATATTGAAACATTAAATTTACTACGCAACAAAAAAGCGAATGTTTCTATCACCATTTACACACAAAAACGAAAACAAAATTTAACAGAAAAGGATATTAAAAACTTTAATGCACAATATCCGACATTAGAAGTAAAATATACAAAAGCATTTCATGACAGATTTTTAATTATTGACCAAAAAATAGCCTATCATGTGGGAGCATCCCTAAAAGATGCTGGTAAAAAATGTTTTGGTATCAATCTCATTCAAGATAAAGGAATTATAAAAGACATATTACAACGTTTACAACTGGAATCAGAGGAATCTGTTTAAGGTCGCAATTTGCGACCTTAAACAATATAACAAACTCTTATTTTACCTCAACCAATTCTTTTTTTATCTCAGTCATCTCAGACATTTCCTTTTTATGCTGTTTATGCAATCCAATTATCATATGTGTTCCTATAATTACACTTAACGCTGTAGTAGACAAATCGGCTGCCATTTGCACGTGCAAAAGTCCTTTTAATCCCCATATATACTGGAACAAATACAAATATGGCACATAAAACAAAAATTGTCTTCCCATATTGACTACAAGCGCCCGAAAAGCCTGCCCTGTCGCCTGAAATGTTGTCATAAGCGAAAGTTGCACGCCCATAAATGGTACTGCCCAAGCCTGCGCATTTAAAAACTGCACGCCAATATCAATAATCTCTTGATTACTTGTAAATATTTGCATATAGTTTGGTGCAAGCACAGTAAACGGTATCAAAAAGATAACACACAATACGGTACTTGTTATCATCGTAAATTTCAATGCTTCTGTCAGTCTTGTGATATTTCCTGCGCCATAGTTATAGCCCGCAAAAGGCATATAGCCTGAAACATAGCCAAACAATATCATAAATTCCATTTGTATCATTTTAAGCGCAACGCCATATGATGAAATCACAACATCACCATATTCTGCTGCCAAATTATTAAACAACACCATAACCGTACTACCCAATATCTGTGATATAGATGCAGGAAAACCAATTTTTAACACTTCTTTAAAAATACGCTTACTTGGTTTAAAATCACTAGGCTTAATAGACACCATGGTATTGCCTTTTATATACACAACAATATAAAACAACACCGCTACCAAGTTTCCAATAACAGTCGCCCATGCTGCCCCCGCTGCTCCCATATTTAGCACCAATATAAACACAGGGTCAAGCACAATATTCAGCACTGTTCCAATTATCATACCCGCTACAGCCGGTTTTACTTTTCCCTCTGCCCTCAACATAGATGGTAACACAATTTGCAGTATGATTACAACGCTACAAGAAATAATCACGCTCAAATAATTTCGTGTCGGCTCTATGGTTTCGCTACTTGTACCTATCATATGCAATATCGGCTCCATAAATATCATGCCCAATATAGACAATACAATCATTGCTCCCATAGACACATAGACAGAAACAGCACTTGTTCTTTTTACTTCATCATACTTTTTTGCCCCCAAACATCTTGATATGTAAGAGGGCGCACCAGCACCAAACATATTTCCTAATGCCTGAAATATCATAAAAACAGGAAAGGCTAAAGAAATTGCCCCCAACTGGATTGGGTCATCTAACAAACCGATAAAATAAGTGTCAGTGATATTATATATCAATGACACAATCATACTCAATACAGTAGGAATCGCAAGCGTTAAGATTGCCTTTGGTACAGGTGTACTTTCCATTAGTTTTAAATTTTCATTGTCATTGCTCAATCTTTTTCACTCCTTGTTTTGTTGACATTTTATTTCTATAACCCTATAATAAACAAAAATAATGGATTGCTTTTTTGTAAACATAGTATTATAGTAAATAAAATATTACCATATTGCTTTTATTTTGTCAATAGGAGAGTGAAGTGATGAACTATTTAGAAATTCAAGAAAGTTTGCTAAAATTATTGCCTATGTGGAACTATCAAATTGCAAAACCTTTTAAACAGCTTTTAGATGATGGGATTAGCCTAGATATGTACTATTGTATTCGTGCATTAAAATGGAATGGTGGTTGCTCCACTATGACAGAAATTGCAAAATGGGCAAAAATGCCAAAACAGCAAACAACAAAATTGGTAAATCGTTTAGTAGAATATGGCTTTGTCACAAGATTAGATGACCCAACTGACCGCCGTATTGTAAAAATACAACTAACCGACAAAGCAACAGAATTTATTGATTATTTTATCGAACATGATGCTAGTTGTTTTCGTCCTTTGCTAGAACAAATGAATGACCAAGAATTACAAGATTTTTCTAATGCCCTCAATCGGCTTACAGAAATTTTTTCTAATATCTGTTTTCGCAATGATTGTGCTGCACCAGAACAAAATAAAAAATAACACATACAAAAAGCAGTGCTGTATGACCAACAACACTGCTTTTCTTTTAAACTTTATTTTCTTCTATATTTTGAAAGGTCAAGTGCTACCGCTATCGCAATAATAATACCTTTTATTACCTGCTGCCACATCGCACTAACGCCGATAAACTGCAAGCCATACTGTATAATCGTAAATATCAATACACCTATGATAATGCCAGAAACTTTACCAACACCACCATTTAACGAAACGCCACCTACAACGCACGCCGCAATAGCGTCCAATTCATAGCCAACACCATAGTTATTCGTTGCGCCTGCTGTTCTCGCTGCTTCCAATACACCACCAACGCCATACAATGCAGATGCCAACACAAAGATACAAAGAATTGTCTTAAATACATTGATACCAGAAACAACTGCCGCTTCTCTATTTCCGCCTATAGCATACACATTTTTACCAAATACTGTCTTATTTAGTACAAACCATATCACAGCAACAAAGATTAAAGCAATTGGTATCAAAATTGGAATACCATTGATTGCTGGCAAGGCATCTTGGAAAAATCTCTTTTGTCCCCAAAATGTAAAATCTGGACGAATACCACCAATAGGCTGTGAGTTATTTGGTGGCAAGTCAAAATACAAGGAACACGCACCATAAATAATAACCTGTACCGCAAGCGTTGCTATAAAGGGGTGCATATCAAATTTTGCTACCAAAAATCCATTTAACAAGCCAAACAGCATACAAACTGCAATGGCTATCACAACTGGCACGATAACTGGAACTTGTGGTAAATTAGGGAAAAATCGGTTTGCATAATCTGGATTTTGTAACATAGATGCTGAAATAACTGCGGCAAGACCTACCATACGACAAGCAGAAAGGTCTGTACCTGCTATCAAAAGTGTAAAACAAATTCCCAGTGCAATAATCATTCTTGGAGACGCTTGCGCCAAAATATCAACAAGCACACGCCCCTGCATAAATCGATGCTCTTTTACTGCTATGACAATTACCATAATAACCAATGCTAATATAATACCATTATTTAACAAAAATGTCTTTGCTGCCTTTGGAGAAGTGTCTATCATAGCAGTCTTATCTCCTATATATCTTCGCCACTTCAATGCGCCAAACACCAATATAAAAAGTCCCAATATCAGTATAAACCATGGCAAATCATAAATCTCTTTCCAAAAACCTGTTAATGTACCAGCACGTTTGACAGAACCTTTTACACCAATCAATACTGCTCCCACTATTCCAATGACAATACCAATCAAACTCATCATTTTACCGAACTTTTCGCAAGTTAATTGTTTGCTTTCACTCATATCCATTCCCTCGCTTTCTATCTTTTTCTATTTTTTACAAATATGCAGTAGCAAGCCTCATAACCTCTACTTGGTCAGCTTGCTCTTTATCCAATATTCCCGCTAAATGTCCATCACTCATGACCATGACTCTATCACTCATTCCCAAAAGTTCTGGCATTTCAGAAGAAATCATAATAATCGCTTTTCCCTCTGCCGCAAGTGCTTGCATAATTGTATAAATTTCATATTTTGCACCAACGTCAATACCCCTTGTTGGCTCGTCCAATATCAATATGTCTGGTGTCGTTAATAGCCATCTTGCAAAAAGCACTTTTTGCTGATTTCCTCCAGAAAGATTTTGTATCAGCGTTTCCATCGTAGGCGTTTTCGTATTGAGCTTTTTATTTTCTTCTGCTGCAATATTTCTTCTTTTTTTATTATCCAATACGCCACCTGACGCAAATTTCTTTTCACTCGCTATAATCGTATTGTCTGTAATAGAAAGCACACCAAAAATACCTGTTGCACGCCTTTCTTCTGTCAATAATCCAATTTTATGGTTTTTCGCATCGGCTACGCTCTTTGCTTGATAGGGTTTACCATGTATTGTGATTGTTCCGCTCGCTATCCCCCGCAAACCAAATATCGCTTCTACTAGTTCTGTTCTCTGTGCGCCAACCAATCCGCCTAAACCTAGTATCTCCCCCTTATGCAAGTCAAATGTTACATCTTTAAAGGAACGTGGGTCTGTCGCTGTCAGATTTCTTACTTCCATAATCGTTTCTGTACTTGTTTCATAGGTCTTTGGTGGGAAACGGTTTGTCATATCTCGCCCAACCATTCGATTGATAATTAAATCCGTTGTTAATTCACTCGCTGACCATGTTCCTACATAAGTTCCATCTCTCATAATTGTTACTTCATCAGAAATTTTTAGTATTTCTTCCATTTTATGTGAGATATAAATAATAGAACGTCCCTCTGATTTGAGTTGTGCTATGATTTTAAAAAGATGCTCTACTTCATTATCGGTTAAAGATGATGTTGGTTCATCCATAATAATAATTTTTGAATCATAACTAACTGCCTTTGCTATCTCTACTAGCTGCAACTGTGATGCGGAAAGCGTTCCAGCTAACACAGCAGGGTTAATGTCTAATTCTATTTTTTGAAATAAGTCCTTTGTCATTTGATACATCTTTTTATGGTCTACTGCAATACCCCCAATCATTGGAAAGCGTCCCAGCCATATGTTTTCCATTACTGGTCTAAAGGAAATTGGATGCAACTCTTGGTGAATCATAGAAACCCCTAAGTCTAATGCCATTTTTGAACTGTCAATTGACCGCTTTTGTCCATCTAATATGATTTCTCCCTCATCTTCATGATAAATGCCAAAAAGACATTTCATCAGCGTACTCTTTCCTGCTCCATTTTCTCCCATCAGTGCGTGTACACTACCAGGACGTACTTTTAATGTGACTTTGTCCAATGCCTTTACACCAGGAAAAAATTTGGAAATTCCATTCATCTCTAATACATATTCGCTCATAAAAATACCCCCTTTATTTATATCGTATTTCTATGCTTATAAAACGGAACGGAAAAGATACTCTCTCCCGTTCCGCAATTTACAATCAATCAGACTGTCTACTTCTTAATTATTGAAAATCTTTATAATTTTCTGCTGTTACTTTTACATATGGTACCCAAACATATTTACCATCTGTAATTTCATATCCAACTGTATCTTCTGTAATTTCTTGTCCTGCTGCTGCCTGTGCTGCAATATTTGTTGTAGCAATACCTTGGTTTTCAGCATCATTCAATACTGTTCCCAATAGGGAACCATTGCCCATTGCTTCCAATGCTGGTGCAGTTGCGTCAACACCTACTACTGGCACAAATTTACTTTCATCACCTGTATTATAACCATTTGCCTTTAATGACTCGATTACACCAAGTGCCATATCATCATTGTTACAAAGCACTGCTTCTATTGTATCAATACCTTGTGATGTAATAAACGCATTCATCAGTTCTGTTGCTTTTACTTTATCCCACATTGCTGTGTCATTACCAATTTCTTCTACTTCAATGCCTGCATCTTTTAATGCTTTTACAGAATATTCTGTCCTCAATGTTGCATCTTGATGTCCTGGCTCTCCTGTTACCATAATATATTGTAATTTTCCATCGCCATTTTTATCTGCTGTCTCTTTGTTTGCATTCCAATAATCAGCAATGATTTCTCCAGACATTGTGCCGGATTCTTCCGCCTTTGCTCCAACATACCACACTTTGTCATAGCTCTGCATTACATCAGGTTCTGGCTCTCTATTCAAAAATACAATAGGTAAACCTGCTGCACTTGCCTTTTCTACCAATGGGCCTGCTGCTGTACGGTCAACTGGATTGACTGCCAATGCTGTCATTCCTTTTGTTATAAAAGTATCCACTTGGTCATTTTGTGTAGCTTGTCTATTTTGTGAATCCACTACATCAATTTGAACACCCAGAGAATCCGCTTGTGACTGCATATTGTTTCTTACACCTGTCATAAATGTATCATCAAATTTGTAAATACAAACACCGATTTCTACATTAGACAAATCTGCACTGCCACCTTCTGTTGGTGTTTCTTCTCCTTCTGTTGGTGTCTCTGTTGGTGCTTCACTACCTCCGCCACCACAGCCTGTCATAACTCCCATCGCTACCATAGAAGCCATCAATAATGCAAATAATCTTTTTTTCATTTCTTAAAAACCTCCCTTAAAAACCTAGCATAATTTTTTTTGAACGCAGACCTTTTTATTACTCTCTTTTTATTTATGTACCTCATTGTTAAAAAGGTCTTACTGCACTTTACTTTGTGTTTTCATTATAAATGCCCAAATTATGAAATACAATATAATTTTCTTTTATTTATTATAAAAAATCTCCATATTTTCACCATATTTTTACATATTTTTTCAAAAAAATCATGCAATATTTACTATATGACATACTTCCTTATGCTCTTTTATTGTACATTTTTATTTTATCTCTCTTTAAATTTTTACTCTCTTTTTATTGTACTATTGACAAAAGTTATATCATTATTGATAATAAAAATCAGGGATATTTTGTACTTTGATTTGTACTTTGAAAGGAGGATTTTTCTTAAAATGAATATCAAACAAAAACTTCTAAACAACGACTGTCTACCTCAGATAAAAATGATTTACAACACAGACGACAGTGGCGCAAAATTTTACACTGACAGAATCCTTAATTTAATCGAAAATTATGACTCCGTTTTTCATGACTCTCCACAACAGTTACGCATCTTTTCCGCTCCAGGACGTACCGAAATTGGCGGAAATCACACAGACCATCAAAGAGGTCATGTATTAGCTGCTGGTGTCAATTTAGACATTGTTGCTGCTGTTAATCAAAACAACAGCGATGTCATACAAATCAAAAGCGACGGTTATGACATGATTTCTGTTGATTTAAACCAACTTGACCCTATCGAAACAGAACAAGGTACTACCCTTTCTCTCGTTAGAGGTATCGCTGCCCATTTTATCAACGCTGGTTACGCCATAAAAGGTTTTAACGCTGTCATGACTTCCAGTGTCCTAAAAGGTTCTGGGCTTTCTTCTTCTGCTGCTTTTGAAGTCTTAGTTGGCACTATCTTAAACGCCCTATACTGTCAAAACGCAGAGTCTGCTGTTAAAATTGCTCAAATAGGACAATATGCAGAAAACGTTTACTTTGGCAAACCTTGCGGTCTAATGGATCAAACTGCTTCCTCTGTTGGCAGTTTTGTTGCGATTGATTTTAAAGATGCACAACACCCTATTGTAGAACAAATTCCTTTTGATTTCGCTGCAGTTCATCACTCCCTTTGCATTGTTGACACAGGCGGAAATCATGCTGATTTAACCCCAGATTATGCCGCTATTACTACTGAAATGAAGTCTATCGCTTCTTTCTTTGGCAAAGAGGTTCTCTCTGAAATCTCAGAAGAAGATGTCTACAACAATGTTTTTGAATTACGCCAAAAATACGGCGACAGAGCTGTTTTACGTGCAATTCACTTTTTCGCAGACGACAAAAAAGCTGTCCAAGAGGCACAAGCTCTCAAAAACAACGATTTTGATACTTTCAAAAAACTCATTATTGCCTCAGGTATTTCTTCCTTTACCTGTTTGCAAAATGTTTATTCTAACGCAAACCCTCAAGAACAAGGACTCAGTCTTGCCTTAGCTCTTTGTCAAAAAATATTGGGCAATCAAGGTGCTTACAGAGTACATGGCGGTGGTTTCGCTGGTACTATCCAAGCCTTTGTTCCTACAGAATTATTAGACACTTTCCACACAGAAATGGAATCCGCTTTTGGCAAAGGAAAATGTCATGTGCTTTCTATCCGTCCTGTAGGCGGTGTGGAAATTAAATAATCTCTTAAATCACAATAAAGCCAACAAATCAATTTTTCTGTTGGTTTTATTGTTTTTTTCTATTTGTCTTACTCTCGTCAGAAAAGACATATCGAATATACTCCTTTCTCGTCAGAATGAAGTATATTCTTTTTTTAATCAAAAATAATAATCACCATCATTTGACCAAAATGATGTATAGATATTACTTTCCTTTACTTTATTTAAAAATGTCAACATTTTTTTATTTTCTGTGTACATCATGTTAACATTTTTCTTTTTTGATTGGAACGATTATGAAACACTTCTTTTAGAACGACTATATCATCTCAATTCCAATTATTTCGTTCGGTCGTTGTCACCACACCTAACCAACCTTCCCGACCAGAAAGCAGACTAGGCACAGCCCTTATTTCTCCCACTCCTAACCAACCTCAGTCCCTGAAACAGATTAGAAACAGTTTTCTTACCACACCTAACCAACCTCATTATCTAAAACGGATTAGGCACAGCTTCATTACTTCCTTTATATCACACCAAAAGTATCAAAAAGTATCACCTTATACTGATTTTATTTCTATTTCATATTTAATCTATTCCTAATTCCTCTATCCTTAACAGAATATATTTTCTCTACTGGCAACTCTTTTATATTTAATTTTCCTTTTTTCCTTTGCTCATTCCATTTTCTAACCAACGGTGTCAAATCCTCTATACGACAAATTCCTACCTTTAAAAAATCCCTTAACGTATCTCCCTTTAATCCAATCTGAATCGCAGCCCGATTTACAGCATTTCCATTTACATTTCTATCAGGATCCCACTGACAATACACCTCTGTCTTCTCAAAAGCCTTTTCCCACTGTGTACCTATATAACTAGCAGAATCTGGTGAGGTCAAAACTGCCTTTTGCAACAGCTCATCAAACTTTGACTGGTACACATCTACAGCTAAAATATATTCTTGATTCTTTTTTGTCCCCCAATTAGAACGGTACATCAACCACAAAAAAGAAGGCTTTATCCATGTCATACGATTCATATTAAAACTTTCCCCAAATGTTTGCAGCGCAACCGCTTCTTTTGCAATCGTATTACGATGTGCTTGATACACTCGAATACACTGTCTATCATATCTCGCAAATATTTCTTTTACATATTCCACACACTTCGCCCCTTTCTATTGACTCGCTTTTTCCCTATCATTTTATCACTTTTTGCCCTTTTTATAGCAAAAAAGAGGGAAAATTCCCCCTTTTTTACTCTTTTTTATCCTTTTTACACTCTTTTTTATTATTTTTTTGGCTTTAATACTTCTGTTCCACCCATATATGGTTGCAATGGTTTTGGTATTGTAATACTTCCATCTGCATTGATATTATTTTCCAAAAACGCAATGAGCATACGTGGTGGCGCAACCACTGTATTATTTAAGGTATGTGCAAAGTAATTTCCTTTTTCTTTATTCTTTACACGAATACCCAAGCGGCGTGCTTGTGCGTCTCCCAAATTAGAGCAGCTTCCTACCTCAAAGTATTTTTTCTGTCTTGGTGACCATGCCTCTACGTCAATACTTTTTACTTTTAAATCTGCCAAGTCCCCAGAACAGCACTCCAATGTTCTTACTGGTATATCCAATGTTCTAAAAAATTCTACTGTATTTTTATACAGTTGCTCAAACCAATATGGGCTATCCTCTGGTTTACATACAACTATCATTTCTTGCTTTTCAAACTGGTGTATTCTATATACGCCTCTTTCTTCAATACCATGCGCGCCCACTTCTTTTCTAAAACATGGGGAATAACTTGTTAAGGTCTGTGGTAATGTTTCTTCCTCTAATATTGTATCAATAAATTTACCTATCATAGAGTGTTCGCTTGTACCTATCAAATACAAGTCTTCCCCCTCTATTTTATACATCATATTTTCCATTTCTGCAAAGCTCATAACACCCGTTACAACATTACTTCTTATCATAAATGGTGGAATATAATAGGTAAATCCTTTATTTATCATAAAGTCCCTTGCATATGACAAGATAGAAGAATGTAATCTCGCTACATCTCCACACAAATAGTAAAAGCCATTTCCGCTTGTCTTTCTTGCACTATCCAAATCAACCCCAGCAAGGCTTTCCATAATATCAATATGATATGGTACTTCAAAGTCTGGTACAGCAGGTTCGCCAAATTTCTCTACTTCTACATTTTCGCTATCGTCTTTTCCAATAGGCACGCTCTCATCAATAATATTTGGTATGACTAACATTCTTTCCCTTATCTTTGCTGTCAATTCTTCCTCCAGCGCTTCCAACTCTGTCAACTCTTTTGCCATCTCTGACACTTGTGCTTTTGCTTTTTCTGCTTCCTCTTTTTCTCCTCTTGCCATCATTCCACCAATTGATTTACTAATGGAATTTCTTTGACTTCTTAAGTCATCACATTTGCCTTTTGTTTCTCTGAACTTCTTGTCCATTTCAATGACCTCATCTACTAATACCAGCTTTTGGTCTTGAAATTTCTTTTTGATATTCTCTTTTACTAATTCTGGATTGCTA
Source organism: uncultured Clostridium sp. (assembly GCA_947246775.1). Classification (GTDB taxonomy): domain Bacteria; phylum Bacillota; class Clostridia; order Lachnospirales; family Anaerotignaceae; genus Coprocola. Next base: position 21,442 of record CAMXTM010000002.1, read on the forward strand.
CGAATCAATTTAATATCTAACATTATATTTTTTCCTCCCTTTGCTTTTTTGTAAATATTATAAAAGCTCTCATCTCTTTTTATTATCCATAAAAAGGGACGAGAGCTATTTTTCCCGTGTTGCCACCCAATTTGTTCATTTTTATAAAACAAACCACTCAAAACAGCAATAAAGGGCTTACCCTTTTGGCTTTCACCAAACAAGCTCGAAAAGTGGAACATCTCTTTTTTACACCAATTTTCACCAGCCATTGGCTCTCTGTCGTATTATTACAAGACTTAGCTTTCCTCAAACGCTTTTTTTGATATTCTTTTTTTTCTAATTGTATCATATATTTTGGCTTTGTCAACAAGCATTTTATACACTAGACAAAATTTGACAAATTGTGTATAATTATTTTGCTGTCGACTCTTTCCAGCGGAAAGGAGTGAGTTATATGCTCAATTTGGACAGTTTAATTAATTCTGTCGTAGCAGGATTAGCTATTTTATCTGCATGAGGTACTTTTTTCATACTGCGTATGAAAACCGTTTCTCTCTTTGA
>CAMXTM010000003.1 GCA_947246775.1 uncultured Clostridium sp.
ACCGCAACTGCTTTTTTATCCATCTTATTCTGTTATTTTAGCAGGGTTGATTTTTACACCAGGACCCATTGTTGTTGAAATAACAATGCTCTTCATATACTGTCCTTTTGCTGCTACTGGTTTTGCTTTTATTAATGCACTCATAAGAGTCTGGAAGTTCTCGCTTAATTTTTCAGAACCAAAAGATACCTTTCCCAAAGGAACATGAACAATATTTGTTTTATCCAAACGATACTCAATTTTACCAGCTTTAATATCTTTTACCGCTTTTGTTACGTCCATTGTAACTGTACCAGCTTTTGGGTTTGGCATCAAGCCTTTAGGACCTAACACACGTCCCAAACGTCCTACAACTCCCATCATATCTGGAGTCGCAACCGCAACGTCAAATCCAAACCAATTATCATTTTGTATCTTTGGAATCAAATCCTCTGCTCCTACAAAGTCCGCTCCAGCCGCTAAAGCTTCTTCTGCTTTATCGCCTTTTGCAAATACCAAAACTCGCACTGTTTTACCTGTACCATGTGGAAGAACAACAGCACCACGTACCTGTTGGTCAGCATGTCTACTATCAACGCCCAAACGAATATGTGCTTCTACGGTTTCATCAAATTTGTCAGATATTGCTGTTTTTTGTACTAAATCAATTGCGTCTGCTGTATCATAAAGCATTGTTTTATCAATTAACTTTGCTTTTTCAATATATTTTTTTCCTCTTTTCACTCTCGTGACCCTCCTTATGTGGTAATATCGGGAGAATTCCCTCCCACTATCTAGGCTAAACTGCCTACTTCTTTTTATTCTTCTACTGTAATACCCATGCTTCTTGCTGTACCGCATACCATACTATATGCAGCCTCGATAGATGCAGCATTCAAGTCTGGCATCTTTGTTTCAGCAATTTTCATAACTTCTGCTTTTGAAATTTTTGCAACTTTTGTTTTGTTTGGTACACCAGAACCAGATTCAATACCGCAAGCTTTTTTCAAAAGTACCGCCGCTGGTGGAGTCTTTGTAACAAAAGTGAAACTTCTATCTTGATATACTGTGATAACAACAGGAATAATCAATCCTGCCTGAGAAGCTGTTTTTTCATTAAATTCTTTACAGAATCCCATAATATTTACACCATGCTGTCCTAACGCTGGACCAACTGGTGGTGCTGGTGTTGCTTTCGCTGCTGGAATTTGTAATTTGATATAACCTGTTACTTTCTTTGCCATTTCGGCACCTCCTATAAATGTGGTAATTAACGGGGATTTTTGCCCTCCCACGCACAAGCCCTTATTCCTACTAACTGCCTGTGCAGAAACGAATATTATACTTTTTCAATTTGTCCAAAATCAAGCTCCACTGGTGTCTCACGCCCAAAAATAGACAGTTTGACAACAAGCGTTTTTTTATTGGTATTTATCTCCTTAATAATGCCAACAGAATTCGCAAAAGGTCCTGCTATGACTTTTACACTATCGCCCAATTCTACATCAATTGTCTCAACAGAACTACTAATACCCATAGCAAACACTTCTTCATCTGTCAGCGGAACAGGCTTAGAACCAGGACCAACAAAACTTGTTACTCCTCTTGTATTCCTTACTACATACCATGTATCATCATTCATAACCATCTTTAGTAACACATAGCCAGGAAATACTTTCCTTTGCACTGTCTTCTTTTGACCATTCTTTATTTCAACAACATCTTGCAATGGTACGCTAACTTCCAATATTTGATCCTGCATACCCCTATTTTCTATGATTTTTTCAATATTTGCTTTTACTTTATTCTCATATCCAGAATAAGTATGCACAACATACCATCTCATATCATTTGATGCTTTACTTTCCTCTGGTCTTATTGTTTCATCAGACATAACACCATTCCTTTTTTATACTTGATTTTATTATCCTAACAAATTTAATATACAATCATATCCTGCTGAATACACTATATCCATACAGGAAACAATGACACCTACCAACAACGATGTTAGTATCACTGTTACTGTCTTTTTTGCCAACTCTTGTCTTGTAGGCCACACAATCTTTTTAAACTCAGCTTTATAATCCGCTACCGTTTCAGAAAATGTTGGCTTAGCATTTTTATTTGGCTGTTTTTTTGGTTTTTTAGATTCGTTTTTTCCGCTTGGGTTTGTGGTGTTCTTTTCTTCCATATTGTTCACTTCCTTAAAACAAGTAATTTCCCATTACTTTGTTTCTTTGTGTAATGTATGGGATTTACAGAACTTACAATACTTTTTCAGTTCCATTCTGTCAGGCATTGTTTTTTTGTCCTTTGTTGTGCTATAATTTCTTTGCTTACATTCTGTACATGCTAAGGTAATCCTTGTTCTCAAGACTTCCACCTCCATTAGTCTATTTTCTGCATAAAAAAAAGACTTACGCCTTTCTGCTTAACAGAATATCATAAGTCCTTTTTATTGTCAAGCACAAATTTATTTTTAAATTAGGAGATGACATTGTGTATCATAAAATTGTAAAAGATAGAAAAAAATTTGTTGAGAAAGTATTACTTTCATTAGGTTGTAAAATAGTAGATATCGAACTATACTATAACGACAATAGAACTATTTTTGAATATAAAAGAGAATATTATCGCATTGATACAATGTCTTTTAATGGTAGAACATTTATAGTATTGGAATGGGCTGATACAATACATAGTATAAAACATAATATTATGGAAGATATAGACCCATTTCCCTGTGACCTTTCTGATGAAGAAATCATAAAAGAAATAAAATATGCTTTGGAAATTGAGCCATATCCAGAAAGATATTGAGAGAAATTTTTTTAATATCTTTTTTGTTTCTTTGTTCATACGATACAAATATTAAATTAAAAATATATTGTTACTTTTTTAAAAAAAGTAACCAAAAATGCAGGGGCTTTTCGAATGCCCCTGCACCCCCCGAGCTAAAGGGGGTTGCACCCCCTTTAACCATTCCCCTGCGTCTGCTATGATAAAGGAGAAATACAGAGGCTAATATATGTGGCTTATGCAATTTTAATTTTTTTAAAAAGTTAATTGGCTTTTTTAGTGCAGAGAGGGGCGGCTTTGCCGCCCCCATTTCTCAAAAAAACGGTCTAATCTTTATCAAATTTGTTTTCCTGTATCCCGAAAAGTAAAAACACCATCGTAATCACAATTTAAAGCATCAGCAATATTATGCAATTCTTTTTCCCTAAAATTATCTGTTCTCAATCTACCATAAAAATTTGTACCATTATACTCTAACTTATCACTCAATTCTTTAATTGTCATATTTCTTTCTAATAAAATTTTGCGTATTTTCAAAGACATTCCCATATCTTGCACCTCTTTCTTTTTTAGTAATAATACACTTTTTAGTGTAAAAAATCAAATATAAGTATAATTTTATACTCTAAAATATAAAATTAGGTCTTGATTAATTATGTTGATTAATATAAAATTATATTATGCACTATAATATTATGGTCAAATAATAAATAAAAGGTTAAAAAAATTTTTTATGAGAAAAATGAAAAACATAGAAAGAAGGGAAAATATGGGAAAAATTTTAGAAGCATTTGCAAACAATATACTTAATACGGTCGAAACTATCGAAAATCACAACCCACAACGCCAAAAATTACTAGAAAAAAATATGAAACTCTATAACGAACTATTGCAAAAATTAAATGATGAGGAAAAAAATGTATTGGAAAAATTATTAGATGTGATTTCTGACGAAAGTTGCTATGATGCACAACATAATTTTGTTCGTGGTTATTGCTTAGGTACTATTATGACAACAGAAATATTTTCAGAAAAAGAATCCTTTTCTATAAAATAAAAATGTATACAAATAAAGCCCACAGCTACAAATCTTTTTACCTTTGTAGCTATGGGCAGTATATACAATATTATTTTGTATCAGAAGATTTTGAAATTTTTTCTAATTTTTCATTAAAATAAACAAAATCATAGCCATCTTCAGGCTCTCCTACTTCATAACCTAACACTTCAGTTGCCTTTTTTTTAAATAATGAAATCCAGTTTTCCCATTCCTTTTCTGACATTCTCCCAAAAAACTGTAACCCACTTGGCTCAACACTTACTTCTATTGCCTTATTAACATCATCATCAGTACCATAACTACCATACCATCTAGGAACAGGATTAACAATTCCATAGTCTTTGTCCTCAATCACTCCCACCCAGCCAGGCATTTGAGTATATATCTTCTCTATTTTATGCCATAATTCATCTGGTAAAGTATAATGTATGTTTAAATTGATACAAAAAAATTTCACAATATTTATTCTTCTTTCTCCATATGTTTTAAGATACATTCTAATGTTTTTTCACTAATCACGTGTTCCATACGGCAAGCATCTTTTGCCGCTGTTTCTTCATCAACTCCTATTTGCATCAAAAACTCCTTCAGTACACAATGTCTATGATAAATATTTTGTGCTACTTTTTTTCCTTTTTCTGTTAAAAGTAGTTGGTGGATTTGTCCTACTGTTACATATCCTGCCTTTTTTAACACAGCCATCGCCCTGCTTACACTTGGCTTTGAAAATCCTAGCTCATTCGCCACATCAACAGAACGTGCAATACCATTCCTTTTTTCTAAAATAAGGATTGTTTCTAAATAGTTTTCGCCTGATTCCTTTAATTTCATAATATCACACCACACTTTTTTTAAAAACTTATATGAACACTATCATATCACATTCATCTATGATACGCAAGGAACAAAGTTTTTTAAAATACAATTGACAAAATTAGTAATTAGTGATATTATGATAACAAAAGTTAACTAAGACTAATTCATTTTCGTTATTGTAATAAAGGAGTTGGTATCACATGAGTATCGTTATTATTGGGGGACATGACCGTATGGTCTGTCAATATAAAGAAATTTGTAAAAATTATAAATGTAAAGCAAAAATATTTACTCACTTGCCTAGCAATTTTAAATCAAAAATTGGCAACCCTGATTTGTTAGTGCTTTTTACCAGTACCGTTTCTCACTCTATGGTGCATGGTGCTTTGCAAGAGGCAAACAAAAATAATATTGCTGTTGCCCGTTCCCATAGTAGTAGTTCTTGCGCACTCAAAAAAATATTGGATTGCCATTGCAGTTAATACTATTTTTTTCATAAACAGTTAGCAATAGCTAATATCTTATCTCTCTCCACACCAAAAAAGACATACTATTTTTTAATAGTATGTCTCTTTTTTATTTTCTATAAAAGCAAATGACGAACAATAGCATCACAAGTATCATAATTTCCATTTTTATCAATGGTCGCTTTTGTTCCATATACTGTTTATAAAATTTATTATCTTGAAAGTCTTTTCCGAGTCGCTCCTTTTCTTCTTCTCTTGCCTCTAAATAGCAATAATACTGATTCAATATAAAAAACATACCATATATTACTGCAACAACAAAATAGCTTTGCGGTTTATTACAGCAAAAAATAATAAAAGCAGCCACAGCGCACATTTTCTAATCCTTTTATAAAATACTTTTCCTTTCATAAAATTATTTTACACGATTTCCTTTTTTAAATAGCTTTCCAATGCCTGTGCCAACTGGTCTGGACAGCTTGATGTTCTAGGGCCGCAAGTAACACCTCTTAATCTCTTTGCTACTTCTTCTGCTGGCATACCCTCTACCAATTTTGCTAAACCTTTATGGTTGCCATCACAGCCATTATGAAATTTTAAATTGTATACTTTTCCCTCGTCTATGTCAAAATCAATTTTTACTGCACAAATTCCCTTTGTATCATATGTGATATGTTGCATTATTATTTCCCTCCTATTTTTTACACATTTATTTTATCAAATACTTCTTTAAAAGTCTATGTTTTCTATCATATTATTTTTCTCTAAAAAAAAGCGTTGCAAAAAACACCACAGATGCAACCAACACAATCGTTGCCCCTGCTGACGTTCCCCACTCATAAGAAAGCACCAAGCCCACGATTGCAGAAAACCAACCAATCAATGTTGTAGTTACATGATACCTTTTTACACTACTTGAAATATTCCTTGCAGCCGCCGCTGGCAATATCAAAAGCGAATTGATAGTCAATATCCCCAGCCACCTAATCGACAACATCACCACAACCGCTACCAATATCACAAACACATTTTCTGTAAAAGCAGTGTTAATTCCTCTACTGACCGCAAAAGAAGTATTGATACTTACTAGAAGCAAGTCATTATAAATCAATATCCATACAACATAGCATACTAGCAAGGCAACTACAATCATTATCAAATCTTTTTGCGTAATAGTCAAAATATCTCCTATCAAATAGTAAGAATATTTCGCAAAACCACCCTCTTGCGACAATATTACAATACCCAATGCCATAGCAAAAGAAGAAAACACACTAATAATACTATCCGATGAAAGAATATCCGCCGCTTTTACTTTTGTAATCGCCATACTAAGCAATACGCCAAAGGCAATCATACACAACAGCGGTTCTCTCAATCCCAACACTGTACCAATTGCGATACCCGTCAATGCGCTATGCCCCAATGCATCAGAAAAAAATGCCATATTATTATTCACCGCCATTGTCCCCAGCAATGCAAAAAGCGGTGCTAAAAACAACACTGCTAAAAATGCGTTTTTCATAAAGTCATACTGCAAAAACGAAAAAGGGAGTTTTTCCAATATACTATATATCAATTCCATGTCTTTTCCTCCCCCGCAAAATAGCCAAATGTTTGCTGAAATGCCTTTGTCTGAAACACATCTTCTGCATCTCCCTGTTCTGCTACTGTTTTATCCAACAGCACTACTTTATCCGCATATCTTCTTATCAGCGCCAAATCATGGGAAACCAAAAGTACAGCAATATGATACGTATTTCTCAAAAATGTTACTTTTTTATAAAACAAATCTAAGCCCGTTGCATCTACTCCAGAAACTGGTTCATCTAATATCAACAAATCAGGCATAGGCTCTATTGCCATTGTCAAAAGCACTCTTTGCAATTCTCCCCCAGACAATGCTCCCAGTTTTCTATGTAATACATGGGCGCAGTCCATTTCTTCCAGTCTCTTTTCTAAATTCTCTTTTTGCTTTTTGGTATACCCCAGCCACACTGGTCTTTTTACTTTTGTTGCCATCATAAAATCTGCTACACTCACAGGCATACTTTTATCAAACACCAACTGTTGTGGCACATAGCCTATTGTGGGGTGTTTCATCTCTTTACCATCATGCTTTTCATAATAAATTTTTCCTGTATATTTTCTTTCTCCTAATATCGCTTTTAACAATGTCGTTTTTCCTGCTCCATTTCTACCGATTAGTGCAGTTAACTGCCCACAGTGAAATTCTAAATTGACATTATCTAATAAAACATCTTCCCCACTCTTGACTGAAACATTTTCTATTTCTACACGGCACAGCCCACAACTATTATGAATACTCATAATCCCATAGCCTCCTGTATCACTTGCCTATTTTGCTTTATTGCTTTGATATAGGCATCTTTTTCTAGTTCTCCACTTGTAATGCTATTTAAAATATATACTTTTCCTCCTACTTCTTTTGCAATCAATTCTGCATACTTTTTACCCTCATCATCTGCTGCAAAAAATAGTTTTACATTTTGCTGTTTTGCTTCCTCTATAATATGTGCTAATTCCTTTGCAGAAGGCGTTTTTTCTTCTTCCACTAATACTTCACCACATATATGAAATCCATACTCTCTTGCAATATAATCAAACCCCTCATGAAATACTACTACATTTTGTCCCTTTGCAATTTCGTTTTGTTCTTTTTGAAATGTCTCTAACTGTTTGCAAAACTGCTCCAAATTGTTATAATATTTTTGTTTATTTTTACTATCTTTTTCACACAATGCATTACATATATTTTCAGCCTGTTTTAAAGCATTTTCTGTACTTAGCCATATATGCCCATTATATTCTTCCGCTTCCTCTTGTTCTTCATGGTGGTGATGTTCATGCTTTACACAAAGTAGTTCTATGCCAAAAGAAGTATCTATAATAGGCAAGTTATTATACTGTCTTTTGACTCCCTCTAAAAAAGATTCCATACCTGCACCATTTATCAAAAGCAAATCTGCTTTTTCTAGTGCTTTCCTATCTTTTGTCGTTAACTGATAGTCATGCAGACAACCCGTTTGTGGTTGTGCCATATTTTGTAATGTGATTCCCTCTACTCCATCTGTTATATTTTTCGCCAATATATACACTGGATAAAACGAAGCTACCACCGTTATATTTTGTTCTTGTTCTATTTTTTGATTCTCACAACCCACAAGGAAACAGACTATCAAAAGCAATATCCATTTTTTCATGGTTTCTCCTTTCTAAAAATGCAAATAGTTTACGTTTTAGAAAATATTTTGCGTTTTATTTTATACTTTCGCTATTTTATTGTCAATGCCATTATGATATAATGTACGTAATTTCATTACATAACAATGAAAGGAAGTGCATTTTTCTGAAAAAACTAACAGAAGCATTTTATAAAAGAGATACTATCACTGTCGCAAAAGACTTAATCGGAAAATATATTTGCCATGTCATAAATGGTGAAAAACTGATATGTCGTATTACAGAAACAGAAGCATATACTGGCATAGAAGACAAAGCGTGCCATGCTTATGGCAACCGTCGCACCTCTCGCACAGAAGCACTTTATCTATCAGGTGGTCATGCCTATGTTTTTTTAATTTACGGTATGTATGACTGCATGAATGTTGTAACCGAACAACAAGATAATCCCTGTGCTGTGCTTTTAAGAGGCTGTCAGCCAATTTGCCCTTTAGACTCTCTTTCTCAACACAGATACGGAAAACTCTACAATGAGCTTACCACCTATCAAAAAAAGAATTTTTCAAATGGTCCAGGAAAGTTGGCAAAAGCACTTGCTATTACGAAAAAACAAAATAAATGCAGTTTGCTTGATGATGATTTTTTTCTATTTGAAAACGAAAATGATGCTCCCCCTACTATTAGCAAGGGTACACGCATCAATATTGATTATGCAGAAGAATATGCCAAAAAACTTTGGCGTTTTTTTGAAATACAATAATAAAGTGGTATTGATAAAATTAGGAGGTTATACCATGTTTAGAGAAATGCGTCGTAAAAATCAAATTTTATCCCAAGAAGAAAGTATTGCTATATTACAAAATGGCACAACTGGCACACTCGCAGTATTAGGCGATGATGACTACCCTTATGCTGTACCAATTAATTACTTTTATGAAGACAACAAAATTTATTTTCATGGTGCAAAAGCAGGACACAAAATAGATGCGATTAAAAAACACAACAAAGTGTCTTTCTGTGTCATAGCGCAAGATGACCTTATTACAGAAGAATTTACAACTTATTTTAAAAGTGTTGTTGCTTTTGGAACAGCTCGTGTCATGGAAGACGATGCAGAAAAAAGAAACGCTATAGAAAAATTAACTGCAAAATATTGTTCAAACCAATCAGAAGAAAAACGTGCTGATGCAATTAAAAGAGAATTTCCTGCGCTTGGTATGATAGAAATGACAATCGAACATATAACAGGCAAACAAGCATTAGAACTAACGAAAAAATAATAATAAATATATATTAAAAGGCTGCCGATTTTTGGCAGCCTTACTTTTTTTATTTTTTATTATTCTACTGTAACAGATTTCGCCAAATTTCTTGGTTTATCTACATCGCAGCCTCTTTCTACCGCAATATAATATGCTAACAATTGCATAGGTATTACTGTGGCAGATGCTGTAAACATTTCATTTGTTTTTGGTATATAAAATACTTCATCAGCTACTTTTTCTATACTATCATTGCCCTCTGTTGCAATAGCTATAACATTTGCCCCTCTTGCTTTCACTTCTTTAATATTACTAATCAATTTTTCAAACAAATGTTGCTGTGTTGCAATGGCAATAACAAGTGTACCATCTTCTACTAATGATATTGTACCATGTTTTAATTCTCCTGCTGCATATGCTTCACTATGAATATAAGAAATTTCTTTTAATTTTAAGGAACTTTCCATAGCCGCTGCATAGTCAATGCCCCTACCAATAATAAATACATCTTTTGACTGGGCATACTGTTTTGCCAATTCTTTTATTTTTTCTTCTGTTTTTAAAAGCTGTTCTACATCATCAGGCACTTTTCTTAATTTTTCAATATAATCTGTCATTTGTTCCTCTGTTATAGTCTCTCTTGCTGCTCCAAAATACAGTGCAAGCAAATACATAACAGATAGCTGTGTACTATATCCTTTTGTAGTTGCTACCGCAATTTCAGGACCAGCCCATGTATAGATTACATCATCACTTTCCCTTGCAATAGAACTTCCTACTACATTAACAATCGAAAGCACTCTAACACCATGTCTTTTTGCTTCTCTCAATGCTGCAAGGGTATCTGCTGTTTCTCCAGACTGACTTACAATAATACACAAATCATTTTTTTGCAATATAGGTTGACGATACCTAAATTCAGATGCCAAATCTACTTCTACAGGAATCCTTGACAATCTCTCTATGACATATTTTCCTACAATAGAAGCGTGCCAAGCACTACCACAGGCAACAATGTGTATTCTATTGATATTTTTTACCTGCTCTGCTGTCAGTTCTATCTGGTCTAGCTGTATTTTATTTTCCTTTATTCTTGGGTATATTGTTTTTCTTAATCCCTCTGGCTGCTCCACTATCTCTTTCATCATAAAATAGTCATAGCCATCTTTTTCTGCTGCGGAAACGTCCCAATCTACATGGAATATTTCTTTTTTAATTTCATTTTTATTTAAATCAAAAAGTTGTATACTATCTTTTTTTAACAATACAATTTCATTATCCTCTAACAAATAATAATCTCTTGTATATTCCAAAAGCGCTGGTATATCAGAAGCAATATAATTTTCATTTTTGCCCAGTCCTACAAGCAATGGACTATCTTTTCTAACTGCTACAATTTCATCAGGGCGCTCACTACAAAGCACTCCCAATGCATAAGCACCTTTTATTTTTTCTATCACTTTTATCATAGTATTTACTAAATCGCCTTGATAATAATAGTCAAATAACTGTGCTACAATTTCTGTATCCGTTTCAGATACAAATGTTTTACCCTGTTCCTGCAAAAATGCTTTCAATTCCATATAGTTCTCTATAATACCATTATGCACAATTGAAATTCTTCCACTTTCACTACTATGAGGATGGCTATTAACATCACTTGGTGCGCCATGTGTCGCCCATCTTGTATGTCCAATGCCTACATGACCCTCTATTGTACCTACTGTTTGCATTTTTTCTTTTAAGTCAGACAATCTACCTTTTGTCTTAATTGTAAAAATGCTATTTTGATGCACAGCAATACCCGCTGAGTCATATCCTCTATACTCCAATTTTTCTAATCCATGCAGCAACACTGGTGCTGCATATTCTGTACCAACATATCCTACGATACCACACATATTTCATTACCTCCAGTTTTTTTATTTGTACGTTATTTCCTTTTTGTATAAAAAGTCTCCCTTTTATTTTTGTAGAAAACCTGCGTCCCTGTACAAATGGGCGAGAAGTATCCGCCGAATCTTTCGATGCACTTCTTCCTCGTCAACTACCCTACATTAGTTCTGGCGCTTATGTATCTCTTTTTCCTCCTTCTTTATCAAAACACTTGTAGGAAGTGTATAGTAAAACTATTTATTCGCAACATTGTACCATACTTTATAAATTTGGTAAAGTAGATTTTTTTATTTTGTCAATTCCTTATGACTCCTTTTCCTTTATTTCTGTATCTTTTAAGCCAAACAAAACAAATATATAGGGCGCAAATGCTTCAACAAACATTCCAAAATCACCATTTTTTTGTATCATCTGTAGTAATTGCTCCATCTGGTAATGTTATTATTGCAAAGCGTGCAACCATAGCAACAAGAATATGAAATGAGGCTATCCCTGCAATAACACAATATAACGGAACTGCCCAAAGTATATTTTTATAATTTCTCACATTAATACTTCCTCTCTTGTATTTTATAATATAATTGTCACTATTATAGCACAATATTACAAAATCACAATCATTACAATAAATAAAATTGTCAAAATTGCTACTATCTTATGTTGCTATGCTTTATTATATTCTCTCTTAAAGTTATCCTATTACACAAAATATTATATCATTTCATAATAAAATTGACCGCATTGCTCTTTTTCGTTATAATTTATTATAAAACCATAACGAAAAGACAAATCACAAAGGAGTATACACATATGGAAGAAAAATTTACAATAAAATTACCCTTAATTCCATTAAGAGGATTAACCGTATTTCCAGATATGACTACAAGTCTTTCTATCGGTCGTGAAAAATCTTTAGAGGCATTGGAATATGCTACAGAACACAAAATGCCTGTCTTTTTAGTTTCTCAAAAAGATGCTTCTATTCAAGACCCTCAACGACAAGATTTATGCGACATTGGTACAATTGCAAAAGTAAAACAAGTACTAAAATTACCTGGAAATTTAAACCATGTGATTGTAGAGGGAGAAAAAAGGGCAAAATTGATACAGTGCTTAGAGGGCAATGACTGTGACTATGGTGATGTAATGGAAATAGAACAAGATTTTGAGGGAGAAATTTCCCCTGAAGAAGATGCACTGATGCGTGTGGCAATAGACTGCTTTGGAGAATATACTACTATTACCAGAAACAGAAATAGCACAGAATTACTCTTTGCAGCTACAGAAGCTGCTGCTGCAAAACATCCAGGAAAATTAGCCGACATTATCGCAGGTATACTAGATGCAAGTGAAGAACGAAAACAATCCCTTTTAGAACTTGTTACCCCTACCCAAAGGCTACACATGGTAATCCAAATTATCAACCATGAAATAGAAATATTAAAAATTAAAAAGCAAATAGAAGCAGATGTCCGCAAAAAAATGGACAAAACACAAAAAGAATACTTTTTACGAGAAGAAATGAAAATGATACAAAAAGAATTAGGAGATAAAGATGGTGTTAGTGCAGAAGCACAAAAATTTCATGAATCACTACAGCAAAAAAATCCTCCTATAGAAGTCAAAGAAGCATTAGAAAAAGAAATTGAACGTATGACCAAAATTCCAATTTCTTCACCAGAATACAACATTTCAAGAAGTTATATTGAAACAATTCTTGCACTACCTTGGAATGAAAAAACAAAGGCAAAATTTGACTTAAAAAGAGCAGAAAAAATATTAGACCAAGACCATTATGGTCTCAAAAAAGTAAAAGAAAGAATATTAGAACACATTGCTGTCAGAAAACTAGCACCAAAAGGCAACAGTACAATCCTTTGTCTTGTAGGACCTCCAGGAGTGGGCAAAACCTCCATTGCAAAATCCATTGCAAGAGCTTTAAACCTAAAATATGTCAGAATGTCACTTGGTGGCATACGAGATGAAGCAGAAATCAGAGGACACCGCAAAACTTATGTTGGTGCTATGCCAGGACGCATTATATCCAGCATGAAACAAGCAGGTACAATCAATCCGCTTATGCTACTAGACGAAGTAGACAAATTGAGCAAGTCTTTTAATGGTGACCCTGCTGCTGCATTACTAGAAGTATTAGATGGAGAACAAAATAATACTTTCCGTGACCACTATATAGAATTGCCATATGATTTATCTCAAGTATTTTTTATTTGTACAGCAAACACAATAGACACCATACCTACTGCGTTGCGTGACAGAATGGAAATTATACAACTTTCTAGCTACACATCGCAGGAGAAAAAACACATTGCAATCGAACACCTTGTCGAAAAACAGAAAAAACGTCATGGGCTAAAAACAAGCGAGCTTATGCTTTCAGACAGTGTTATAGATGAAATCATAGACAATTACACCAAAGAAGCTGGTGTACGTCAGCTAGAGCGTACCATTGCCACACTTTGCAGAAAAGCAGTCAAAATGATATTATCAAAACAAAAAACACAAGTACAAATTGATTCAGAACAACTAGAAGATTTACTTGGTGCAAAAAAATATCATATGGACAAAATTTTTACAGAACCTCAAATTGGCATAGTAAGGGGGCTTGCTTGGACACAAGTTGGTGGTGACACGCTTTCTATTGAAGTTAACACAATGGCTGGTACAGGAAACTTTGAACTAACGGGAAATATGGGAAAAGTCATGCAGGAATCTGCTAAGGCTGCTATGAGTTATATCCGTTCCCAATGCCACCGCCTCAATGCAGAAGACACTTTTTACAAAGACAAAGACATTCATATTCACATACCAGAGGGTGCAATCCCAAAAGATGGTCCTTCCGCTGGCATTACTATGGCAACTGCTATGCTCTCAGCGCTTACCAACGCCAAAATCAGAAATGATGTTGCTATGACAGGTGAAATTACTTTACGTGGTAGAGTTTTACCCATAGGTGGCTTAAAAGAAAAAATACTTGCAGCAAAAAAAGCAGGCATTGTTAAAGTTATCCTACCTAAAGAAAACGAAAGAGATTTAAAAGAAATCGAAGACGAAATTACACAAGGTTTAGAATTTGTATTAGCGGAAACAATGGAAGATGTTGTACAAAATGCCTTAGCGGAAGGAGAAAATGTATGGAAGTAAAAAAATCCTCTTTAGAAGCGGTAGGTGTCAAATTTGAACAATATCCTACTGACAACAAACCTGAAATTGCTTTTGCAGGCAAATCCAATGTTGGCAAGTCTACACTCATTAATGCTATGCTAAACAGAAAATCTCTTGCAAGAACAAGTTCACAGCCTGGCAAAACCAGAACAATCAACTTCTATAATGTTAATGATGCACTTTATATTGTTGATTTACCTGGCTACGGCTATGCCAAAGCTGCTAAAACAGAAATTCAAAAATGGGGCGTTATGATAGAAAAATATTTACAAAAAAGACAGTCTCTTATGGGTATTATACTACTCATTGATATTCGCCATGAACCTGGAAAAAATGACATTATGATGTACGAATGGTTAAAACACTATGGTTACAACATCATTATTGCTGCTACAAAAGCAGACAAGTTAAACAGAAGCCAAGTACCAAAACAATTAAGTGTTATCAAAAAAACTTTGGCTCTCTCACCACAAGACAAACTGATTGCCTTTTCTGGTACGACAAAATTAGGTGTTACAGAACTTTGGGAAGAAATTGACAAATTGCTTATACAATAAATATGCAGACAAAACAGATAACTAAAACGTATATACACATAAGTGTGTGATTTGGGGTGTTTTATAACAGTATATTAAGGGGTGTTTTTATGCATAATCGCATTTGTTTATCTGAAACAAATAAAATGATAGGCGGTGTCTGTGGGGGAATTGCTCAATTTTTTCATTTTGAACCTTCTATTGTCAGAATTGTCTTTGTGCTTTTAGTATTACTTTTTCGTATGTACCCTATTGCAATTTATATGGTACTTTGGGCAATCTTGCCCAAAGAATCTTAATGGAAATATGTTCCTACATAAAACAACTTTATTATGTCATACTAACTATGTAACACAAATAAATTGCATTTGAAGGAGGACATATAGTATGTCAGGAACAAATAACACATCTAGTAACAAAATTAATATACCTGAAGCAAGAGCAGCTTTAGAACAATATAAGTTTGAAGTGGCAAACGAAATTGGTGTACCTTTAAAAAAAGGTTACAATGGTGACTTGACTTCCGCTCAAAATGGTTATGTTGGCGGTTATATGGTTAAAAAAATGATTGAAGCACAAGAAAAAGCAATGGCTAGCAAAACACAAGGCTAATATGATAAAAATAAAAAGACTGATTTTTTTAAGAAAAGAAATCAGTCTTTTTTTTCATTATTCTGGTTTTGGAGCGCTTACTGGACAAACTCCAGCGCAAGAACCACAGTCAATACATTCTGCTTCTTTAATAGCGTAAACACCACCATCTTCATAAATGCAGTTTGTTGGACATTCACTCATGCAAGCACCACAGCCAATACATTCAGAACCAATTTTATGAGCCATTGAAAATACACCTCCTATTCAAATATACAATGCTATTTTATATCAAAAATGGATAATTAGCAAGCTATTTTTTCATTTTATATATGGATTTTATCAAAAACATAATAGAAATGTCATTTTATTTACAAATTATTGCAATATTATAACAATTATCAAAAAACAGTATTAATTATTTTATAAATAAGACGATGTTAATTAATGAGAAAATGTTTTTATTTTTCTCAAAAATATCAAGGAAAGGAGACGATTTTATGTCAATGGGAATCAACAATTATTATAGTGGTTTATATGGTGCTAGTAATTCTTATTTCAATTCCACTAATGCTCTCAACAGTTTAAAATTACAACAGGCATTAGACAAATATGATAAAAGAAGTACTGCATCAAGCAGCACAGCAACAACAGCTTCTTTAAGCAGCGACGCTTCTACTTTCTTACGCAACTACAACAGCGCTATGACAGATTTGATGTCTTCCGCTAATTCTCTGCGTGGTATGAACTCCAGTGGTGTAAGCAATGCACTTACTGTAAATAGTTCTGATACAGACGTTTTAACAGCTACCAAAAATTACACACTGAGAAAACCAGAAACTTTTGAAGTATCTGTACAACAATTAGCAGCAGCACAACAAAATGTATCTAACGCTGTTTCAAGCAATGCAAAAGCAACACAAGACGCTAACTTCTCTATCGAAACAAGCAAAGGTAGTACAAGTATTAACGTAAGTGCTGTAAATGCAAATGGCGTACAAAAAACAAATCGTCAATTGCTTAATGATGTAGCAAAAGAAATCAATAGTAAAAGTATTGGTGTAAGAGCTAGTGTAGAAACAACAAAAGATGGCAAAAGTACATTAAAATTAACTTCAAAAGAAACAGGCACAGAAAACTCTTTCATTGTTAACGGTCAATTCGCTGAAGACAATGGTTTAGATTTTGCAACAACCGCTGCTCAAAATGCAGAATATTCTGTTACTGACAGCACAGGCAGCAAAAGAGATTTTTCTTCCAGCTCTAATGAAGTTAGTTTAGACTATGGCAAAGCTACTATGAAATTGAAAAAAACTGGTGATGCAACAGTTAGCATTGGTGTAGATAACAACAATATCGCAGATGCTATGCAAGACCTTGTTGACAAATACAACAAAGCACTATCTGTTGTTTCTGCTAACACAGATAGAGGCAGAGGTGTACAAAGCCAGTTAGACCAAATGTTAAGAGGTCCTGCTCCAGAAAAAACTTTGAACTTAATCGGTATTACAAAAGGTACAGATGGTTCTTTGACTTTGGACAAAGATAAACTTCTTGCAAAATTAGACGAAGACCCTGATTTCTTTAAAGATATTATCAGTGGTACACAGGGAATTGCTGAGGGAGCTTACAGAGTTTCCGAAAGTGCTTTCTCTCGTTCTGCTAATTCATTGATTAGTTCAGACATCAAACAAATGAAACAAGATTCTAGTACCGACACAATGAATTTAATGAATCGTTTTTCACGCAGTGGTGCTTACAATTTAACAAATTTCTATAGTGTAGGTCTTTTGATGAATATGTTAGTATAATTTATTTTGTAAATGATGTTATGTAATATCTTTCCCCCTGCAAAATTATTTTTGTAGGGGGTTTTTATTAGCCCTTTTCTGCGGTCAATATGCCCTCTGTCAATGTATATTCTTTTTTGTGTATCTTTTCTTCCTGTTTTTCCTTAGTTATGTCAAATAGCTCTTTTAATGCCTCACTAATGGTATGAATTGGTTTTACCTCAATCCCTATTTCTGAAAACTGATTTTGCCAATTATCCGCTGGAATAAGCACTTTTTTGACACCTGCTTCTTTTGCTGCTTCTATTTTTGCACAAACTCCTCCTACTGGCAGCACATCGCCATAAATACTAACTTCTCCTGTCATAGCAATCTTATTGTCTATCTTAACATGATACAGTGCCGAATACACCGCACAAAAAATAGCAATCCCTGCTGATGGTCCATCTACGGGGATTCCACCCGTAAAATTGATGTGTATATCATATTGTTTTATACTCAGCCCTGTCAGTTGTTCTAGTGCAGTCAAAACGTTTTCTACAGATGCTCTAGCGTTGCTTTTTCTTTTGCTTTCTCCCTGCCTATTTTGAAAGGTTTCTTGCTCTATAATTCCTGTTACAGTCAATGTTCCTGTTTCATTTTTTGCCTTTTGCACATATGCTTCTAAGGTCAAAAGCATACCACTTGTACCACTACCATACACCGCAAGACCATTTACTACACCTACTCTTTGCTTTTTTGAAATGGTTTTAACTGGCAATGCTTGGTACCTTCCCGACTCTAATACCCATTCTAAATCCTCTTGCTCTATGCAATGCCTTCCCTCCAATATTGCAAGTGACATTGCTGACTGCACAATATTGACTGTTTCTCTACCATTTGAGGCATAATTTGCAATTTTTTTACAAATATTTACGGCTGTATCAAAACCTGCTCTTTCTATCGTATTTTTTGCAATTTCTATGACAGAATCTTTTTTTAATCCATCAAAATAAATTTCCATACATCTTGAACGCAATGCTGGTGGTATTTCCTCAGGGCTTCTTGTTGTTGCTCCCACAAGCCTAAAATCGGCTGGCATACCATTACAAAATATATCATGAATATAATTTGGTATATTCCGATTATTTTCGCTGTAATAGGCGCTTTCAAAGCGTGCAATCCTATCTTCTAGCACTTTAAGCAATTTATTCATCTGTATGGGGTGCAATTCCCCTATTTCATCAATAAACAAGATACCACCATGTGCTTGAGAAACTGCTCCCGCCTTTGGCTGCGGTATGCCTGCTGTACCATAAACTCCAGCACCTTGATAAATTGGGTCATGTACAGAACCTATTAACGGGTCTGCAATACTCCTTTCATCAAATCGCAAGGTTGTCGCATCTAATTCTACAAATTTTGCTTTACTTCCAAAAGGCGATATCGGATTTCTTTTTGCTTCCTCCAATATCAATCTTGCGGCTGCTGTTTTTCCTACTCCTGGAGGACCATATATCAAAACATGCTGCGGATTTGGTCCACATAGTGCTGTTCTTAGCGCCTTAATGCCCTCTTTTTGTCCAATGACATCATTTAATGTTTTAGGTCTTGTCTGCTCCGATAATGGTGTTGTTAAATGAATACCTCTCATTCTTTTGAGTTCTTCCTGCTCCTTTTTAAACTCCAACTGACTTAATGTTTTAATGCTGCCCTTTTCCCTCAAACTTCTATAAAAGTAAATTGCTGCAATACAAGAAAATAATATTTGCACAATGGTGAGTATTAAAAAAAGACGATTCATATATTTTCGCTCCTCTTTCTCTGAAAATCTTTTTTATCTTTATTGTATTTTTCACCATTTCAGCAATTTTATACCATAAAAAAATCCCCCATATAAAAATAGGAGATTTTGCAAATTTAATCAAAAGTCAATATATCGCTCATTAAAGCAGTATTCTTATTTTTAAAAGAATAGTCCTTATTATCCAGTTCTATTGTATTGATTTTATTTTTTTCTGAAATGTAAATATGTACTACACTAACTTCTTTGCTTTTATATTTTATTCCTTTTCCATATACTGTAATCACAATGCCATCTTCTGTAAATAATAAATGTTGATTTTTTCGTTCCCTTATTTTAATGGCTGAAATATCGTTTAATATCCTCTGTTTATCCACTTTTTCTGTAATATATTGCTTTTCTACTCCATATTGTTCTATATAAACAGTAACGTTGTCATTTGTAAAAATAAGATTGCTGGATAGCGAACAATAGAATAAAATTATACACAAAAAAACAAATACAACTATGTAAATAAATTTATTTTTTACCATTTCAATCACTACCATATTTTTATTGTCTGTGAAAATCTTGTCTTCCCTGTTACCATAATATGTAATGCACTTGGCACAAAACTTTTTCCCTTGTATTCTGGTGTGCAAACATATCTTGTGCCACTCTCTACAAGCATTTTTTCCGCTACACTATCATATCGTTGTTTTAACTCCACTATCTCTGGTGGGACATACAATATATTATTACTTTCATCTTCTCCCCCAAAATGCAACGGCACAATATACAGTTGCGACAACACATTTTTTTCGCAAAGCTCTTTTGCCATTTCATTCGTTTTGACAGCAGAATAATCTACTCCCTCTACTTCTTTTTTATTTTGAAACAAATCTTTTAAAAATCCCACTATTCACACCTCTTTTACACACACATCATATTCTATATTTTCTTTATTTACTATATTTAATATAATCACATACTACATCATGCAATTCTATATACGGATTTTGTTTGAGTCTTTCTTTTGTATCACAGCACACTACATCTAATTTTCTCATACAGCCATAGCCATCTATATTTTCCATGATTGCAACAATAACATCAGCAGTTACATCATACAGCATATCCTCCAAACACTGTTTTTCTTGACACAATGCCACCTGCACACATTGATATTGTATCTCCGCCAGCATTTCCATAAATTCCTTTTGAAATGAATTTAATCCTTTCATTCACAGTGCCTCCCTATCATTTTTGCACCTTTTTATTATAATGCCTACTTTCATGGTAACGCTCTATTTTTCGTACTTCTCCCAAAAGCTGTGTCAATTTTCCAAAAGCTTTTTTATTCGATTCATCTTTCCGAAATAGCACAATTGGCTCTAATATCTCTACAATATCTTTCCTTTTTCTTCTCTCCCTCAAGCAGTCCCTCAGCTCTGTTGCCAAGTCACTCCTTTGCATATAATTCAAGTCTTCCAGCTCCAACATATGAATATAGTCACTCTCCAGTTTTTCCAATTCTTCTTTCTCTTGTATCGCCAAATTATACGCCTTTTCTGACTCTGACAAAAAATTTAAAAACTGTTCTATATATTCCGATTTCTTCAAAATTCCTCACCACCTTTCTTTTTCCTCTATTTTCACATCTTTTCCTCTCTATATTAACAAAAAACAAACATTTTGGCAATTTTTCATAATAAAACATAAAAAAAGCCCCAACATTTAGTATTTACTAAATATCAAGACTCTTTAAAAGGCGCTGATCGGATTTGAACCGATGCGTAGAGGTGTTGCAGACCTTTGCCTTACCACTTGGCTACAGCGCCATATGAAATTAAGTGACCCGACCGGGAATCGAACCCGGGTTACAGCCGTGAAAGGGCCGTGTCTTAACCGCTTGACCATCGGGCCTTATTTAACTCCCCGAGTAGGATTCGAACCTACGACCCTCCGGTTAACAGCCGGATGCTCTA
>CAMXTM010000004.1 GCA_947246775.1 uncultured Clostridium sp.
GTAAAATCGGGGTACAGTCAGCACAAAACACAACTAATTGTACGCCTGCAACATTAGTCACCAGTCCGTCAATCTCTTGTAATGTGTTTTTTCTGGCAAAACCGATACTTTTCTGTTCTTCTGTGACGACTTGAATATTGGTACTATGTACTTGATGGCAAAATACAAAACTGTCTTTGTCAAAGTCCAGCGCATCACAAACGATGTCATAATTTTGCAATAGTATTTCTCTTTCCTCTCCTCTTGTAAAGCTCATGTTACACTCTGCATAAACACCTGTACTCACGCCACCAATTCGTGTTGTGACACAGTGTTTTACCATACCTGTCTGTTCTAAGTTGTCAAAAGTAATATATTTTAACTTATTTTTTTGTTTTATCATTTCACCAAATTTAGGCAGTGGATGCCCCTAGCTTTAGCTATGGGGAGGAAACTGCCCTTTCCTTTCAAATTTTATTGTATTTCAACTAAAAATATGTTATAATCGTTCTAGCAAAAGAGCTTTAAAAAAGCTTTCTTTCAAGAGAGAACAGTTTTATGACTAAGTGTTAAATAATCTTAGTAGGGCACTCTTGAATACTTATGGGGATGCAAGAACAATTATATGAAATAGGCTAGTTTGGTATACCCTTTCTAGTAACAGGGAGCGTCAGTCCCCTAACGCTAGTTTTTCTAGTAATGTAGGAGGTCGTGAGGGAGGTTTTTTAAATCGTTTGTACCCCGTGATACCTTAGAGTATCGACCTACTTACAAGCCCCTGCCTTTAGGCATGGGGTAACTGACTTGTGAAAAGTTCCCTCAACGTCCTTTGGACGTTTCCCCTTCAAAAACACGCTTGGAGCATAAAAGACCTTGAGGGCGCTGCCCTCAACACACCTGCAATCCCTTTAAAAAGGGCTTGACCCTAAACTTTTTAGGAAACTTCGTTTCCTTTATTCGCAAAAACGCTAGTTTTTGCAGTAAAGTTCTTTTGCTTCTTTTCTTTTAAGAAAAGAAGTAGAGTTTGAGACGAAGTCTCAAGGTTCTACAGCCAAAAGGCATTTTCTGTGTACTTAAAGTAAAACTTTGCGTCTTGTTCCAGCACCTCTGCCACATCAAAACGTATGTCAAAGTTTGCAACATCATTTTCTGCTATATAATATTGCGCTGTTTGTACAATATGTTTTTGTTTTTCTGGCGTGACTGCTTCGCAAGGCTGCCCGTTTTTATCTGTCTGGCGCAACTTTACTTCTGTAAACACAATCATATTTTGCTTTTGTGCAATAATATCAATTTCACCACTGGCACGACGGAAATTTCTTTCTAATATGGTATAGCCCATTTTTTCCATTTCTCTGACAGCAAGTACTTCTCCCTTTGTTCCCTTTGCTCTATTATCTGACTTTGTAATATCTTGTTTTGGAGAAAGGATATTTTTTATAAATGTTTTTCTATGTATGGCACAAATCCCATGTTGTTTTATGGCTTGGATATGCTCTGATGAACCGTAACCCTTATTTTTTTCAAAGGCATACTGTGGGTACAATTTGGCGTATTCTTCCATCATGGCGTCTCTAGTGACTTTTGCAACAATGCTTGCTGCGGCAATGGAAATACTTTTTCCATCTCCACCTACAATACCCCTTTGTGGCATGGTAATATCAGGAATATGTACTGCATCTACAAGTACCATTTGAGGAGTGACAGAAAGTTTGCGAATAGACTGTCTCATTGCTTCATAGGTTGCCTGTAATATGTTAATTTCATCAATACGCTCTGATGACACAACACCAATACCATAAGAAATTGCTTTTTCACAAATAATGTCATACAATTCTTGTCTTTTTTTTGGCGACAGTTTTTTAGAGTCATTGACCCCCTCTATTTTACAGTCTTTAGGAAGAATGACCGCCGCCGTCACCACTGGTCCTGCAAGTGGTCCACGTCCTACTTCGTCAATCCCTGCAACTATATCATAACCTCTGTTATAACATTCTCTTTCAAATAACAACATCTTCTCTAGCCTTGCCTGCTCTTTTTGGTACGCTTGTATTTTTTTTTGATAGCATTGAATGATGTTTTGTACACCTTTTCTTTCGTCTGTGCTGTATTGCTCAATAAGTTCGTTGTATTGTTCTGGTAAAGCACATTCAAATGCGGATTTTATTTTATTTATGGTTTCCAATTTTTTATAAACCCCTTTAGTAAGTATAATATAACAGTATAGCACATTTTATATAAAAGCACAAAAGCATCTGAAAATTCAGACGCTTTTGTAATAGATTTTTATTTATTAAATTTGTCAAACAAAGAAGTAAAATCAGGAGTTTGTTTTTGTTGCGCCATAATTTGCTCATAAGTTGTTAATTCTGGCTTGCTTTCTTCTTTTTCTTCTTGTTTTGGTTCTTCTTTTTGTTCTGCTTTGTTTAATAAAGAACTAAAGTCAGGAGTTTGTTTTTGTTGTGCCATAATTTGTTCATAAGTCAACTCTGGCTCAGTTTCTTCTTTTTGTTCTTCTACTTCTTCTACGATTTCTTCTGGTGTTTCTTCTTCTAGTGCTTCTTCTATTTCTTCTGCTTCTTGTTTTGGTTCTTCCATAACGACTTCTACTTTTACTTCTTCTGGGGATACTTCTTCAAAAAGTTGTTCCTCAAACTCTGGTTCCTGTGTTTGTTCTGCTTCAATTTGTTCCACTTGGTCTACTTCGAGTTCTTCTATTTGTGTGGAATTTTGTTCTTCTAATGCCTTTTGTTGTGCCGCTTTTTGTTCTTCTAGCGCTCTCCGTTCTGCGGCTTGTTGTTCCTCAATCGCTCTTTGTTCTTCAAACTGTTTTAATGCCTTTTGATGTCTGATAATACTACGATTTTTGCGGTTTGCGCCAGATAGGACCTGCGCCATACTATTCCCCTGTTCGGCTGCCTTTTGAAACCAATGATTTGCTAATTCTTCGTTTGGCTCTACGCCAATGCCATTTTCATAGCAACAACCCAAATTGATTTGTGCAATATCATCGCCTTGTTCTGCGGCTTTTTTGTACCATTCAAATGCCTTTGCCTCATCTTTTTGTATGCCATTGCCGTTTTCATAGCAAAAACCTAAGCGATTTTGTGCGTCAGAATTGCCTTGTCCTGCTGCCTTTTGATACCACTGTGCAGCTTGTGCCTCGTTTTTCTCGACACCCTCGCCATAGTAATAGCAGCAACCTAAATTGGTTTGCGCCATGTCATTGCCTTGGTCGGCAGCTTTTTGATACCATTCAAATGCTTTTTTATCGCTTTGCTCTACACCATTACCATAGTAATAGCAGCAGCCTAAATTGGTTTGCGCTCTGACATTGCCCTGTTCTGCCGCCTTTTGATACCATTGTACGGCTTTTGCAATGTCTTTTTCGACTCCTCTACCATTTTCATAGCAGCAAGCCAAGTGATATTGTGGCTCAGGTTGTCCCTGCTCTGCTGCCTTTTGGTAAAATTCTACTGCTTTTTCGTTGTCTTTTTCTATACCAATCCCGTTTTTATAACATTCGCCCAGACGATTCTGTGCATCAGCATATTGTTGTTCTGCCGCCTTTTCGTACCATTCAAAGGCAATGGTAGGATTTTTTTCTACACCAATGCCATTTTCATAGCAGCAGCCCAAATAATACTGTGCTTTGCAATCGCCTTGTTCTGCCGCTTTGGTATACCATTGTACAGCTTTTGGGGCATTTTTTGCCACACCTTCGCCATAGTAATAGCAACAACCCAATTCTGTCTGCGCTTCCAATTTGTCTTGCTCTGCCGCCTTTTGATACCATGAAAAGGCTTTTTGGTCATCTCTTGCAATACCATGTCCATTTTTATAACATTCTGCTAGACAATACTGCGCTTCTGCATGACCTTTTTCCGCTGCCTTTTGATACCACTGTACGGCTTTTGTCTCATCTTTTTCTGCACCAATACCATTTTTATAGTAATCTGCTAGGCTATATTGCGCTTCAGTATGATTTTGCTCAGCGGCTTTACTGTACCACTCTAAAGCCTTTGCATTATCTCTTATTGTACCAATGCCGTTTTTATGACATTCTGCAAAGTGATACTGTGCATCAGCATTGCCCTGTTCTGCCGCCTTTTGATACCATTTCAATGCTTTTACTTTGTCTTTTCTTGTACCAATACCATTTTCATAGCAATAACCCAAGTGATATTGCGCTTCGACATGGTCTTTTTCGGCAACTTTTTGATACCATAAAAAAGCATTTTTGTCGTCTTGCTCTACGCCAATCCCTTTTTCATAGTAATACGCTAATTTGTTCTGTGCTTCTGTGTGGTCTTGTTCTGCTGCTTTTTCAAACCACTCAAATGCACTACTGTCATCTTTTGTAACCCCATTGCCAGATTCATAACAGCAAGCTAAATTGTACTGCGCCTTAATATGTCCTTGCTCTGCTGCTTTTTCATACCAGTGTGCTGCTTTTTGAGGATTTTTTTCTACTCCGTTGCCATTGTAATAACATTCCGCAAGACAATATTGTGCCTCCATATAGTTCTGTTCTGCGGCTCTTTCGTACCACTGTGCAGCTTGCTCTGGTGTATTTTCTTCTGCAATCGCTTTAATATAATAGTATTCTCCAAGATATTTTTGTGCTTCACTTTCGCCATTTTGTGCTGCCTTTTCATAATACTCCATTGCTTTCTGTTTGTCTTGCTCTACACCAATACCATTGTTGTAGCATTCCGCAACAATACTTTGGGAAGCACTGTCACCTTGTTCCGCAGCTTTTTCGTACCATTCAAATGCCTTTTCCTTGTCCTCTTTTACACCATCGCCATAGTAATAGCACTCGCCTAAATATCTCTGTGTTTCTTTGTGACCTTGTGCGGCTGCTTTTTGATACCATTCAAACGCCTTGTCCCAGCTTTTTCTAACAACAATACCCTTTTCATAGTGTTTACCAACGGTATATTGCGCTTGGGCATTGCCCTGTGCAGCTGCTTTTTTGTACCAATCCAAAGCAATTCTAGCACTTTTTTCGACACCGTTACCATTTTCATAGCACTCACCCAAATGATATTGTGCTGCAAGTTCGCCCTGCTCTGCCGCTTTGGTGTAACAGTCAAAAGCCTTATTTTTATCTTTTTTAACGCCTATGCCATTGTCATAACATAAACCTAAATAGTATTGTGCTTCGCCATCGCCTTGGTCTGCTGCCTTTTGATACCATTCTACTGCCTTTGCTTGGTCTTTTTCGACACCTCTACCGTTTTCATAACACAAGCCCATTTTGGTCTGTGCAGAAATTTCGCCTTGCTCTGCTGCCCTTTGATACCATTCTACTGCTTTTGCAAAGTCTTGCTCTACTCCATTGCCGTTATAGTAACACCAGCCTAAATTGGTTTGCGCTGAAATTTCGCCCTGCTCTGCCGCTTTTTGATACCATTCAATCGCTTTGTTGTAGTCTTGCTCTACTCCATCGCCATTGTAGTAGCAAAGTCCTAAATAAAATGCTGCTTTGCTATTTTCTTTTTCAGCCGCTTTTAAAAACCATTCTACTGCCAAAACATAGTCTTGCTCTGCACCCTCGCCATTGTAAAAACACAATGCCAAGTCATTTTGTGCTTCTTTGTGACCTTTTTCTGCTGCCTTTTGATACCATTCTACTGCTTTTGCTTTGTTTTCTTCTACGCCCTCGCCTTTATAATAGCACAAGCCCAAATTGTACTCTGCACCAGTATTGCCTTGTTCTGCCGCTTTTTGATACCACTCAACCGCTTTTTGATAGTTTTGTGTTGTACCATCGCCTTTGTAACAGCAAAGTCCCAAATAATATTGTGCTGTACTTTCGCCTTGCTGAGCTGCTTTTTCCCAAAGTTCTACTGCCTTTGTTTTATCTTTTTCAACGCCATTGCCTTTATAATAGCAAAGTCCTAAGTAGTACTGTGCGGTGCTGTCCTCTTGTTCGGCTGCCTTTTTCCACCACTCTACCGCTTTTGCTTTGTCTTTTTCTAGCCCATTGCCTTTGTAATAGCATAAGCCTAAATAAGTTTGTGCTTCCGCATGACCTTGTTCCGCTGCCTTTTTCCACCATTCAACGGCTTTTGAAACGGATTTTTCTGTTCCTTCGCCTTTGTAATAGCTTAAGCCCATGTAATACTGTGCAAAAATTTCGCCTTGTTCTGCCGCCTTTTGGTAATATTCCATTGCTTTGGCATAGTTTTGTGTTACACCATTGCCGTTATAGTAGCACAAGCCTAAATTGGTTTGTGCTTCCATATGTCCTTGCTCAGCCGCTTTTTCAAAATACGCAATTGCTTTTTGGTAGTCCTGCTTTACACCATTGCCACTGTAATAGCAAAGTCCTAAGCCATTTTGCGCTTCCATATCCTCTTGCTCTGCCGCTTTTTCAAAATACTCAATCGCTTGTTGATAATCCTGTTCTACACCATTGCCTTTATAATAGCACATCGCTAAACGACTTTGCGCTTTGTGATTATCTTGCTCTGCTGCTTTTTGATACCATTCTACCGCCTTGTCATAGTCTTGTTCTATGCCTTTGCCCTCGTCATAGCATAAACCAATGTGATATTGTGATTCTACATGGTCTTGTTCTGCTGCCTTGCCGTACCATTTTGCTGCATTGATAGCGTTATCTATAGAGTCATAATACTTTGCTACAATATATTGTGACTCTACATGCTCTTGCTCTGCTGCTTTTTCGTACCAGTCAAGCGCTGTCTTTTCATCGCCTAAAGAAGTATAATGTTTTGCAACAGCATATTGCGCTTCCATATGTCCCTGCTCAGCCGCTTTTGTAAACCACTCTAAAGCGATTTTGTCACTTTGTTCTACGCCTTCGCCGTTGTGGTAGCACTCTCCCAAACTGTACTGTGCTTCCATATGTCCTTGCTCTGCTGCTTTTGTCCACCATTTTACTGCTTCTGGTTTATCTTCGTCTATGCCTTCGCCATAATAGTAGTATTCGCCTAAGTGGTACTGTACTTCGCTGTCGCCCTGTTCCGCCAGCTTTTTCATCCACTCTATTGTCTTTGTCATGTCTTTTTTCATACTTTAATACCTCCATAATAACACAGGTGCAATGTACATTGTTATGCTGCTGTATGTACAAATACTGTTTGGGAAATGATTTTTATATTTTTATATAAAATTTTTTCTCAAAATAACACTCTATCATTACAAATTCTTCTCTATATAAATACTTCGGTTCAAAATGGAATATACTTAATAAGCTATTATGAAAAGACTTTCAAATGGCTTTTATCAAATACTACCAAATATCCATCAAGGTTTTATCACTTTTGTATAACAAAAAAATCCCCCCTGTTAGTATTGCCCTTTTTTTAGCAATAAAATTAGCACTTTCTTATCATAGTATATTGTATTTCTTACAATATATCAATATATTTTATATTCATAAACGAAAATTAACAATATTAAATGTGAATTTTTAATCTTTTTTACAAAAAAATACCCCAGCAAAACTGCTGAGGGAAAAATATTTTTATTCATAGCCCATAGCATGGAAAACTGCGTTTCTGTCAATGTGACTCAAGCGAACGCCAACCATCGCATAGGAGGAATCTGTTTTACTTCTTTCGATATTTTTATCAATACTTTTATCTATGGCATCTAGCACTTGATTGACAAAAGTTTTTGTTGTTTTTTGTACGGCTTGTTTTAGATTTTGGTGAATCCCATTGTTATCCATCATTTTATTGATGTTCTCAAACTGCTGTGCAAATTCCTTTCCTAATGCTACATCATCGCTTCCAAAATAATTACCTTGATACTCTTTTGTATAACTACTCATAGTATCTGCGTAAATTTTTGCAAACTGCAAATCTTTTAGGGAATAGACCGCATTTTGAGAAACCTCTACGCTTCCTGTCATATCCTTTTCTAAATGATATTGCAGGCGCTGGGAAAAGTCCAAGTGATTTCCAGAAGATTCATAGCGCTTTGTGCTATCTGTTTGTTGTGTTATGCCTTTTGCAGCAGAAACGCTGTTGCGCAGTTGTGCTGCCATAAAAGCACTATCTTGGTAAAGCCATGTGTCTTTTTCATTTGTAAGGGAAGCATAGTTGCTATTTTTTGCAATATAATCTTCATATTCTGCCATTTTTTGCTCAATCATGGCATTTAAACTGCTTTTGATGTCCTCAGAAACGCCAGACGCTCCTAAATTTTCAAAAAATTCGCCGACTTCTTTGGAAAAATCGCTAGTCAATTTTTCTTTGCTGTGCTGATACAAGTCGTTTAAAATTTGCATATTTTTTTCTTTTTGTTCGCCAGTTTGTGCTTGTATTTGGTTTTTGAGTACAGCATAGCGGGAACACAGATAATCTATATCTTGTTCTAAGGACGCTGCGTGTGTACCCATTGTGCTAAAATTGCTGTCGCTGCGTACTTCCCACCAATCAATGTCCGTATCTACACCATTTTCTACCAATTCTTGCCTAAATTGTTCTAATTCTTCATCAGATATGGTTTTTTTCAATTCCTCACGACTGAACTGATTCATGCCAACCTCAATTATTTTTTTGGTGTAGTCCTGTATTTCCTGCTCGGTGTTTTTGTCTGTGACAAGATAATTTTCTGAGCTAACGTCCCATGATTGGTAACAATTCTTTTTGTAATATTGATAAACTAGTGCATCTTTTTCAGTGTAGTCCTTTTTGCTCAAAGAATATAAATCTTTTGTCAAGTCCATAGAAGGGTCTACTTTGGTATAAGGAATAGGCTCTTTTGTCAATGATGTGAGCCTGTTGACGCCTTTGTAGGTTTCTATAGATTGTATCGTGCTTGACTTCGTAAAAGTGTCTTTATTATTTTGAATTTTGCGCTGGTTTATGGATTGCTGCAATTTTGCTGTCGTTTTTTGCTGTTTTGTAAAAAAATTGCTTTGAAATTGGTTTTGTGATGTCACTTGTCCG
The DNA here is from genome assembly GCA_947246775.1 of uncultured Clostridium sp. Lineage (GTDB taxonomy): Bacteria > Bacillota > Clostridia > Lachnospirales > Anaerotignaceae > Coprocola. The sequence continues at coordinate 8,910 of CAMXTM010000004.1, forward strand.
ATAAACATAATCGTTGCCCCTTTCTGAAAATATCCTGATGTAATTACTACTGTATCTATATAATAGTATTCTATTGTCGTTTTGTCAATCCAAAAAATGGATTTTTGCAAATAGAATCCTAAAAAACAAGCAATATCACTTCAATTTTAATAAAATCAGACCACTTTAAAATGATAATTCGATTCCACTATGAAGTTGTATCAGTTTTTCTCCCATAATCGGCTTCATCATATCAATCGCTTTTTGCCCTGTACAATGTCCTGTATAAAAGATAGTGTCTATTTGGGAAAGTTGTTGTGCTGTTTGACGAATGACTTCTTTTTCTTGTTCGGTGTAGTCTGTTTGTTTCATCATATGAAATCCACTGATGACAATATCTGGATAACCGCCATAATTTTGTTGGTATTTTTCCAATATGTTTAAGATGCCGTTATGCGCACAGCCAGAAAGCAATACTTTCTTTTTTCCCTGTATCACAAGGCACTGCTCATGCGCAAATTCGTCTTGGATTTGTTGTCCATTTTTTAACACAGATAATTTTAGATTGCTTTGCGCCCAGAACTTTCTCCCTGTAATATTCGTAAAAAGAGACAACTCCTTATCAATTTTAAAATCTCCCTCTAACAATACAAGATTGGGCAGTTCTGCAATTTTTTTGTCTATGCCAATATAGCGCTCTCCATGAAAATAGTCACCAAGCGCCGTCTTTTGCATATAAATCTTTGCTGTTGGATTGCTTTTGCAAAAAGCAAGGATACCGCCAGAGTGGTCATAATGCCCATGACTCAATATCACCGTATCCACTTTGGTCAAATCAATCCCTAGTTTTTGCGCATTGTATAGCGTTTTTTCACTTGCCCCAGTATCCAAAAGCAATTTGTGCTTTTCTGTTTCCATATAAACGCTCAGCCCATGCTCATATTCACATTGCGGATTGCCGCAAGTATCTTCCATTAAAATCACTGTTCTCATGTTTTTCCTCCTATCACAAAATGAAAAAGGCACACTGTATTGTATGCCTTTTCCTCTTTTATACTTTAAAGCAACTACCACCCAAAAATTCCTTGATAATAGAGTTATTTGGTATGGCATCGCCATTCGCGCCTAAAAAGTAGTCTAAAAATTTAATCAATCTTTTTGCGTCTACATATTCGCTTTGTGACTGGTCTATTTTAAACAAAAGTGGTTCTGCGTACTGCTTTAATACACTTAATTCATATATGGTAGCAGAATTAAAAATCGCATCGGCATTTTCTTGATAAGGGAAAATATTTTTTTCTTCTCCTCTTGTGACATAGTCCCAGCCTGCAATGGTCGTTGTAGCATCTCTGCCCCGAAATTGATTGTCTCTGACAATACGGCGTATCAAGCGGCTGTCTGATGTAGAAATTCTGTTGTGGTCATCTATGTTGAGCTGTGTCATGGCACTGATAAAGATTTTAAATTTATTTTCTGGCGCAATGGAGGCGCTGAGCATATCATTTAAGCCATGGATACCCTCTATGACAAAGATACCACCTTTTTCTAGTGTCATAAAGTTTCCATTGTATTCTCTTTTGCCTGTAACAAAGTTATAATGTGGCATTTCTACCCTTTCGCCTGCAATCATTCTTGTCATGTTGTCATTAAACAATTTTAAATCTAAGGTGTTAATGTCTTCAAAATCTTTGTTGCCAAATTCATCAAGTGGTACATCTTCTCTGTTTATAAAGTAGTCATCTAAGGATATGGCATGAGGGATAATACCTAATACACTAAGCTGTACACAAAGTCTGTTTGCAAATGTTGTTTTGCCAGAGGAAGATGGTCCTGCAATCAGTACAACTTTTACTTTGTCTCGTCTTTGATAAATTTTGTCAGCAATTTCAGCAACCTTTTTTTCATGAAGTGCTTCATTGATTCTGACTAAATCGCCAAATTTTCCATTCGTAATGGCTTCATTTAAGTCCGCAACATTGTTTACGCCCATCAGAGTACACCATTTCATTTGTTCCATAAAGACACTTGAAATTTTTGCTGGGTCTGTAAATTCTAATATTTTTTGCGGATTTTTTCTATCAGGAAAACGAATTAAAAAGCCATTTTCATACAACATTAGTTGAAAACTTTTTAAATATCCTGTAGAGGGTACCATATAACCATAAAAATAGTCGTATAAACCGTCCATTTCATAGATATTGATATTAGACGCACGCCGAAAACGGAACAGTCTTGCTTTGTTTTCCATGCCAAATTCTCTTACTTTTTCTATGGCATCATCTTTATAAAAGGTATATTTTTTAATTGGAATATCTTTTTTTACCAATTCCTGCATTTTTTCTGTCAACTCATCTAAAAATTTTTGATTTACTTTGACATCTTTTTCTCTTACCTCACAGTATAAACTTTTGTGCAAAGAATGTTCTATGACAACAGAGGCTTTTTTGCCGAGCATTTCTTTGATTGCCTTTATCATCAAAAACGAAACACTTCTATGATATACTCTCATGCCCTCCATGTAGGAAATGTCATAAAACCGAATTTCTCCTCCTTGTTTAATGGGACTGGAAAGTTCTATCAATTTGTTATTTTGTTTTGCTAACAAGATGTCGGACTTAAATTCACTTTGAAATTGCTTTGCTACTTCTTCAAATGTCGTCCCTTGCTCTATTTCTAATTTTTTGCCTAGCACTTCTATGTTTAACTTCATTCAAACCCCTCCTTTATGCTATTATATGTGATGGAATACTTGACCATTGACAGAAGATTCTACTACTTCGATATTCCAATCGTTTTGTAATGATTTTTGTTCTAAAAACTGTTTTAAAATTGGTACAACAAGCACTTCACTTGCATAATGTGTAACATCGGCTACACAAAGTTCTAATTCTAATGCTCTCTGTGCTTCGTGAAATTTCATATCTCCTGTTAAATAGGCGTCTGCTCCCATCTTTTTTGCCTGCTCCATAAATTCTACGCCGCTGCCCGTACAAAGAGCAACTGTTTTGATTTTTTTATCTTTTTTCCCTACAATACGTATGGCGTCTAATTGCAATTTGTCTTTTAAAAATAGGCTGTATTCCTCAAATGACATAGGCTGTTTTAATGTGCCTATTCTGCCAATACCATAGCGTTTTCCACACTGTTCTACCGCATAAATATCATATGCAGGTTCTTCATAAGGGTGTGCTTTTTTCATTGCTTCTATTACAGCAGAAACCTTATTTTGTGGGGCAATGGTTTCGAGTCTGACTTCCTCTACCCTTTCTAGTGTGCCTTGTTCTCCTAAAAATGGCTTTGTACCCTCTCGTGGTAAAAAGGTACCTGTACCCTCTGTTGAAAAAGTACAATCAGAATACTTACCAATAAAGCCTGCACCAGCATTGCACATCGCTTCTCTAACCGCATTTTCGTGTCCCTTTGGAATATAAACTACGATTTTTTTAAGAGATTCTGCATTTGTTTGTTCTAATATTTCTATGTTTTCCAAGCCAGCTAATGCGGCAAGTGTATCATTTGTGCCACCAAAAGCAATATCTAAATTGGTATGCGCACAGTAGGCAGAAATCCCATTTTGTATTAAAGCATATATTTTTTTGCCTAACATATCATCTGCTTGTATGTTTTTTATTTTTTGAAATAATATCATAGGGTGATGTGTCACAATCATATCTGCACCCATATCAATTGCTTCTTGTATGACATCTGGTATCACGTCCAATGCCACTAATATTTTGTTGACTGCTTTGTTTTTGTCACCTACTGTTAAGCCGACATTATCCCAGTCTTCCGCTAGTTGTTTTGGGGCAAATGTTTCTAGTTCTTTTATGATTTCTCTGCACAATACAGACATTGCTCCGCCTCCTCTATCTGATTGATTTGTTCTAATATTTTTTGTAGTCTTTTTTGAGATTGTTCCGTATTTTTGCCATTTAGTTGTTTTTGTATGTTTTGTAAACGATTTTTTTCATATTGTAAAAATTGTTTTAATACCTCATCTTTTTTGTCTAGTAGTGTTTTTCCAAATAGATATTCGATTTCTTTATCATATTTTTGTTGCCCTTTTTCTGCTCTCAAAACTGTATAAAAAATTGTATCTTCTAGTATCATTTTTTCATCAGCAATGCAAAAACCAATGTTATGTAAATATTTTCTTACAGCAGGCACATCTAAATGCGGACAAAGTACCAATTCTTTTGTGGTTTCTAGTATATTTTTGGACTGCTCCAACAGTTCTATAATCAGCATACCACCCATACCAGAAAGAATAATACTATCTACTTCATTTGGCTGTAATGGCTGCAAACCACTTCCTAAGCGAGTGGTAATGACATTTTGAGCGCAATGTGACATAATATTTTGTTGCGCCTTTTGTAGTGGCTTTTCGTTTATGTCACAAGCAATTATTTTTTCTGCTATCCCTTTTTTATGTAAATAAATAGGCACATAGGCGTGGTCTGTACCAATGTCTGCTACTCGCTTTTGTGTTACAAAATGGCATACCGCAAGCAGTCTTTGTGATAATTCCAAAAAATCACCCCTTTTTACACAACTTTTTGTATTTTTGATAGGCAAGTGCAGCGATTAACAAAGCAAGTAATATGATTGCAAACGCATAAAAATAGTTTGCTATCGCATTGTATTTTAATATTGTCTGCAATAAATCAGTCGTCACTTGTGTTGCCTGTTCTCCTAAGTAGTTTGTGTATTTTTCGATTGTAAAAGAAACAAGAAACATACAAATTGAAATAAAAATAGTCAAAGAAACAAACATTTTTTGATATTTCATATCAATCCTCTCCCATTTGTATTGAAAAAGGCTTTGAGGGTATACGCCCTCAAAACCTCATATGACCTCTTATTCTAAATAATCCTTTAACTTTTTACTCCTGCTAGGGTGTCTTAATTTACGCAATGCTTTTGCTTCAATTTGGCGTATTCTTTCTCTTGTAACATTAAATTCTTTTCCTACTTCTTCTAAGGTTCTTGCACGTCCATCATCTAAACCAAAACGCAAACGTAATACTTTTTCTTCTCTGTCTGTTAAGGTATCTAGCACTTCTATCAACTGTTCTTTTAGCAATGTAAAAGCAGCCGCTTCTGCTGGCGCAGGAATATCGTCATCTGGTATAAAATCTCCTAAATGGCTGTCTTCTTCTTCGCCAATTGGTGTTTCTAAGGAAACAGGCTCTTGTGCGATTTTCATAATTTCTCGCACTTTTTCCTCTGGCATTTGCATTTCTACCGCTAATTCCTCTGCGGTTGGTTCTCTGCCATATTCTTGCAATAATTGCCTTGAAATACGTATCAATTTATTTATCGTTTCTACCATATGCACAGGGATTCTAATGGTTCTTGCTTGGTCAGCAATCGCACGTGTAATCGCTTGGCGTATCCACCATGTGGCATAGGTACTGAATTTATAGCCTTTATGATAGTCAAATTTTTCTACTGCTTTGATTAAGCCCAAGTTGCCCTCTTGTATCAAATCCAAAAAAAGCATACCACGTCCGACATATCTTTTTGCTATACTAACTACAAGACGCAAATTTGCTTCTGCTAGTTTCTTTTTGGCGTATTCGTCGCCATCTTCCATTCTTCTTGCTAATTCAATTTCCTCATCTGCGCTCAAAAGTGGTACTTTACCGATTTCTTTTAAATACATTCTGACAGGGTCATCAATGTTGATGCCTTCTGGAAGTGTCAAATCTAAATCTTTTTCGATTTCTTCCTCTGCTTCAATGGTGTTTAACACATCAATGCCCTTTGCTTCAAAAAACTCATATATTTTGTCAATACGGTCTGAATCTAGGTCGACATCTCCAAGGTAATCCATAATGTCCTTGTATTCTAGTACCCCCTTTTTCTTCTTGCCGATTTGAATTAGTTCCCGCAATCGGGTAATCAATGTGTTTTCATCGACAGATTTCAATATGATCCTTCCTTTCTGTACTCTACTATTTTAACCATCTGCTATTGTAATATGCAAATTGTCTAGTTCCTTTTTTTCTGCTGTTAAACTGAGAACTTCCTCAATAGATTGCGGTTGCGCTGCTAATAATTTATCTATACTAGCCTTTTTTAATATTTTTACTCCCTCTGTAAGTGCTTTTTCCACATCTTTTGTACCTTGATATTCTATAGTAACTGCAAAAATTTCTGCTACTGCTTTTTGCTCCTCTGCTTTTTCAAAATAGTTGATTAACTCTGCTGGAAATACAGTAGCACCTTTTTGATGAAGTATCTCTATCTTTTGATAAACTTTTTGATAAACAGCTTCTGTAAAATCTTCTGCTTGCAAAATTGTTTTTACTTTATTGTAAATTTGTACATTTGAGGCACATAAGTACAAAATATTTTTTTGTGTTGGAAGTGTCCCAGATGATTTTATATTTTGCTGACTACTATTTTGATACTGTGTTTTCCTTTTTTTCTGCGCATTTTGCAGAAATGCTTGGTTTTCTTTTACAATCGTTTTTGCAATTTCATTTTCTATGGACTGTTGTGAAATTCCTGTTATATTGGCAACTTCCGTAATATAAACATTTCTTTCAATATCGTTATCTAATTTTGCTAAAATATTCGCTGCTTTTGTTGTAAATTCCACTTTTTGTTGTATATCTTCTAAATGATATTGCTTTTTTAAAAGTTGTATTTGAAATGTAACATAGTGTACAGCACCTGCAAGCAAACGAGAAAATGCTACTGCACCATGCTGTTTAATATATTCGTCTGGGTCTTTTCCATCAGGTACTTGTAGTACTTTGATATGAAAACCACTTTGTATTAGCACTGGAATTGCCCTTTGTGCTGCCATAGTACCAGCATCATCACTATCATACAAAATAATAACACTATCTGCATATTTTTTTAATACTTTCGCATGGTCTTGATTAAATGCTGTTCCAAGCGATGCTGCTACATTTTTAAAGCCTGCTTGATAAAGAGAAATCATATCCATATAACCCTCAACCAATATTATTTCTCTTTTTCTTGTGTTTTTTGCAAAATTTAGCCCATATAAATTTCTGCTTTTATTAAAAATCATGGTTTCTGGAGAGTTTAAATATTTTGGCTCACCACTGGATAATATTCTACCTCCAAAACCAATTACTCTGTTTTGTATGTCTAAGATAGGAAACATGAGCCTGTTGCGAAAACGGTCAAAATATCCCTTTTCCTCTTTTCTTTGTATAATCAGTCCACTTTTTTGCAATTCTTCTTGAGAAAAACCTTGTTTTTGTAAGTGATGAAATAATTCGAGCTGTCCATTTGGTGCATAGCCTATCCCAAACTTTTTTTGAATATTATTGTTAACTTGCCTTTTTTGTAAATAGGCTCTAGCTTCTTTTCCCTCAGCACTTTGCAATTTTTCATAAAAAAAGCGTCCAGCTTGCCTATGTAGCTCAAAAAGTCGCTGCTTTTGCATTTCATATTGTTTTGCCTGCTCTGTATATTGTGGCTCTGGCAATACAATATTTGCTCTGTCTGCTAATCTTTTTACTGCTTCGGGAAAGGTATCATTTTCCATTTGCATAATAAATGTGTATACATTTCCTGCTGCGCCACAGCCAAAACAATAGTAAAACTGTCTTTCGCTACTGACAGAAAAAGAGGGTGACTTTTCATTATGAAATGGACAAAGACCAAAATAAGATGTTCCTTTTCGCTTTAATGGTAAATATTCTGATATGACATCTACAATGTCATTTTGAAGTCGTACTTCTTCCAATATTTCTTGGGGATACAGCACAGGCATCACCTCATTTAAACAATAACTATATAATTTATTTCGACATTTTTTATAAAAATCCTTCTTATTTTAAAATATTTGTACAGTTACACAAAAAACAACTACATTTTTAAAATTCTATTGTCACTTTACTGCCACCAATTTTTTGTTTTTTGACAATAATTTGTTTGTCAATCCGTTCTTTTATTTCGGAAACATGGGAAATAATTGCCACTACTCTATTGCCTTGTGTCAAATGATTGAGTACATTGATTGCCTGATTGAGAGATTCCTCATCTAAAGACCCAAAGCCTTCATCAATAAACATTGCATCTATTTGGATACCACCAGCAGTAGATTGTATTTCATCAGAAAGTCCCAATGCAAGAGAAAGTGCCGCTTTAAAGGATTCACCACCAGACAGTGATTTGACACTACGCTCTGAACCATTATAATGGTCAATAATGTCTAATTCTAAACCACTTTGACTTTGTCGTCTTTCTGCTTGTTCTTTTCTTTTGAGTTCATACTGTCCATTGCTCATAGCCATAAATCTAACGTTTGCCTTTGCAATAATTCTTTCAAAATATTTCATCTGTATATACGTTTCTAGCATTACTTTGTCTTTTCCTGCTATTTTGCCATTAACTGTATCAGATATATTCCGCACTAAATTATATTTTTTTTCTATATCTATCAATTCATTGCCATATTTTTTAATTTCAGCAAGCATTTTTTGGTTTGATGTATAATGTGCATTGATATTCTCTATGTTTTGTATAATACTGTTTTTTTCTTTAGAAAGCTGTTCTTGTTTTTCAACTAATGCTTCCATATCTACTGTTACATCATTTGAAATTTGTTGTGTTAATGTAGCAATCGTAGTTTTATATTTTTCTACCAATGTAGAAGTACTTTCAAATTCTTTTTTCGCTTTTTCTATTTGTTTTTCTATCTCTTGTTTTTGCTTCTTTATTTCTAAAATATTATGTTGTGCTGCTGCTTTATTTTCATATTCCAAATTGCTTTTTAATTTTTCTATTTGTGTTGCATTATTTTCGATTTCTTTTTTTAATGAAACAATTTCTTTTTCTATATCCTGTTTTTGCTCTGCTAGTTTTAATTGTTTTTGCTCACTCTGTGCTATAGTTGTTTCTAATTGTGCTTTCTTTTTTATATTTTGCTCAATCTTTTCTAATTCTATCGCCATTTTAGCAATATTATTTTTTGCTTGTTTCCCTTTTTCTAGTACAATATTTTCAATATCTGAAAAAGCACATTCTCCTATTATTTTTTTAGCCTGCGCTACAATAGTATTCTGAAGTGTTTCCACCTTACCTTTTTTCTCTCCTGCGTCTGTGCTTAAATCAGACATATTTTGTTTATATTTTGCAATTTGTTTTTTGAATTTTTCAAGTTCCTCTCTGCTAGGTGCTTTTTGTGTCAGTGCAGCAAGTTGAGGGTGTTCTATAGAACCACAAACAGGACATTTTTGTCCTTGCTTTAGTTTAGAAGCTAATATACCCGCTTGTTCATCAAAAAAGGCTTTTTCCATTTCTGTAAATTGATGTTCATTTTCTGTATATACTGTTGCTGCATTATTGTAGTTTTCTACTGCTATATTAAATTCTTTTAAAGTAGTATTGTATTTTTTAATAGAATTATAAATTTCTCTATAATTTTGTCTTTCTGTTTCTACTTCTTTTATATTCGATTCTAATTTTGATTTTTCTGTTTCTATGTCTTTTAGTGTATCTAATACTTGCTTGTTATCTGCAATACTTTGTTGTTGCTTCTCTAGTGATTGAATCGTGTTGTCTAAATTCTTTTTTAATATTTTTGCTTTTTGTATTGTTTGCTGTTGTATTTCATTTTGATTATCTAATTCATCATAGTCAGACAATTTTTTTGTTGCAGTTTCAATAGCAACAGCAAGGTTATCCCTTTGAGGAGATAGTTTTTGTACACTTTCTAGTTTTTCTTTTTGCTCTATCAACAATGGCTCATTTTGCTGTAATGCATTTTGTGCCATTTTAATTTCTTTTTTTGCCTTTGTAACACTTTCTGCTTTTCCAAGTAATTTATTTACTTGTTCCAGTTTTGTTTCTACATCTGTAAAATGATTTCTGAAAGCAGTTAAAGTGTCTTCACTTTTAGAAATAATATCTTGTGTCAAGTTAATTATTTCTTCTGTAGAACAAATTACTTTATTAGACTGCAAGTTGCGTAAAACAATATAATTATCATCATTTTCATCACAATATATATTTTTTATGTATTGTGCAATACTTTTATTCGTGTCTTCATATTGCTGTTTTAAATGATTTGCTTTTGCCTTAATTTCCTCTTGAAATAGAAAATATGGTTTTGTATCAAATATTTCTCTAAATATTTTGCTTCGTTCTTCTGTTTTAGAAAGCAATAATCTTAAAAAATCTCCCTGTGCTATCATAGCAATTTGTATAAACTGGTTTCTGTCAATACCTATCAGTTCTATAACAGCTTTTGTTACTTCTTTTGTTTTGGTAATAGGAGTGCGCTCATCGGGGAAAGTTAGTGTCGCATCTGCTTTTTGTGTGGTAAAGCCCTCTGCTTTTTCTTTTTTTCTGATATATTCTGGATTCCTACGAATACGATATTGCTTATTCTGATACAAAAAAGTAAGCTCTACATAAGTTGGTGTACTATCTGATGCATATTTGCTGCGCAACATACTAGATTCCCTTACATTACCACTAGGTTCTCCATAGAGTGCAAATGTGATAGCGTCAAATATAGTTGTTTTGCCTGCACCTGTATCTCCTGTAATCAAATAAAGTCCATTTGTACCCAGTTTTTCAAAATCAATATCGACTTTTTCAGCATAAGGACCAAATGCTGACATACATAGTTTAATTGGTTTCATAGATTTTCCTCCCATATTTGTTCTATTATTTTAGAAGAAAATAACGTTTGTTGTTCTGTCATAGCACAGTTATTTTGCAATTCATAAAACTGTTGCAGAAGTTGTAGTGGCGTTTTATTTTCGATATTTTCTGCGCCATTGATTACCTGATTTTGTTGTGTTCTTTTGTTGTCATAATCTAATCGCATAATATTAGGATAAATAACACGAAGTTTTGCAAGCGCATCTAATACATCTTCTTCATCTTGTAATATAACATGCATATAATTTTCTGTATTGATATTTTTATAATAATTTAGTGAAACTAATTCATTGTAATATCCTTTGATTTCTTGCATTTCTCTTAATGGCACTAATCTTATTTTATCAATAGAAATCTTTCCTTTTTGTTCCAATGTTACAACTGTAACTGACTTTTTATGATTGATTTCTGA
>CAMXTM010000005.1 GCA_947246775.1 uncultured Clostridium sp.
CCCATGCAGAAAATAAATACGAGAAAATGGAATACCCGCTGCTCTGATTTGACGTTTTGGTTCATTGTAATAAGTATAAAGCGCTTCCTCAAAAAATTCATTAAATGTAAAGTATTCACTTACACTATCATTTTGAAACATTGTCTCTTCATCTGCTTTTTTAACTAAAACTTCGCTTAAACTCATCGCTTTTGAAATATTTTTTTTATATATATTATACCTAATTTCATCTAATGTTGTTTCAATAGCTTTTCGGTCATTACCAATAATACGACTCATTTCTGATTTTTTATCTTCTGGAAGAATATCAAACATGATTCTTCCGCAAGCACGGAATATTTCTTTCGACATACTATGGTTCTTGTAGGCTTCTGACTGTTCTCGAAGATATTTAATATCCTTAGAAACATCACCTGTAAGTCCTTCTGTTATTTTTTTTATAATTTCTTCATAAGTCATTTTATAACCTCCAAGCTATTTAAATTTAAAAAATATTTTTTATTTGTCTAGTTGTTTCATTGCTGGGAAAAGCAATACATCACGGATAGAAACGGACTCTGTCAAAAGCATTACCATTCTATCAATACCAATTCCCAGACCGCCCGTTGGAGGCATACCATATTCTAACGCGGTAATAAAATCATTATCAATCATATTTGCTTCTTCATCGCCAGCGGCACGAAGTGCTTCTTGTTTTAAAAATCTTTCTTTTTGGTCAATAGGGTCATTTAATTCAGAATAAGCATTACCATATTCTCTACCTACAATGAACAGTTCAAAACGTTCTGTAAATCCTGGTTTATCTGCCTTTTTCTTACTCAATGGAGAAATCTCTATTGGATAGTCAATAATAAAGGTAGGTTGAATCAAGTTTTTCTCTGCATATTCTTCAAAGAAAAGGCTTAAAATATCTCCTTTTTCATGTCTATCTTCAAATTCTATATTATGTTCTTTTGCTAATTTTTTTGCTTCTGCTGTATCTGCTACTTGGTCAAAATCTACGCCAGAATACTGTTTTACCGCATCTACCATTGTAATACGAGCAAATTTTTGCCCCAAATCTAAGTCATGACCACCATACTGTATTTTTGTAGTACCTAATACATTCTGTGCTACTGTACGGAATAAATCTTCTGTCAAATCCATCATACCTTCATAATCTGTATATGCCTGATATACTTCCATTAAGGTAAATTCTGGATTGTGGCGAATAGAAATACCCTCATTACGGAATACTCTACCAATTTCGTACACTCTTTCAAAACCGCCTACAATAAGACGTTTTAATGGCAATTCCAAAGCAATACGCAAATACATATCTACGTCCATGGCGTTATGGTGTGTTATAAAAGGACGTGCCGCAGCGCCACCAGAAATAGACTGTAATACAGGTGTTTCTACTTCTAAAAATCCTCTACTATCCAAGAAATTTCTAACTTCTTTTATAATTGCAGAACGTTTCATAAAAGTATCTTTTACTTCTGGATTTACAATTAAATCAATATATCTTTGACGATAGCGCAATTCTTGGTCTTTTAATCCATGAAATTTTTCAGGCAATACCTGCAAACTTTTTGAAAGCAAGGTTACTTCTTTTGCATGAATAGAAATCTCTCCTGTTTTTGTTTTAAATACAAAACCTTTTATACCAACAATATCACCAATGTCAAATTTTTTAAAAGCGGCATAGGCTTCATCGCCAATATCATTCCTGCTGACATAAGACTGTATTGTACCATTTCTGTCTTGAATATTACAAAAGGACGCTTTACCCATAATTCTTTTTGACATCAAACGACCAGCAATGGCAACGTCTTTATTTTCTAATTCTTCAAATGCTGCTTTTATTTCATCGCTATGTTTATCTACATCAAATTTTGTATTTTCAAAAGGATTTTGTCCCTCTGATTGCAATTGTGCTAATTTTTCTCTACGGATTCTAATTTGTTCTGTCAATTCTTGCTGTGTTAATTCTTCTTGTGGTTGATTTGTGTTTTCTGCCACGATAATTTGCCTCCTTTTGTTTCTTTCTTTTCCTTTTTATCTATCTATTATTTTTTGATTTCATCTATACGGAATTTTACTTCACCTGATGGTGTTTCAATTACAACTGTTTCACCTAGTTTATGACCAATTAAGCCCACACCAACAGGAGATTCATTGGAAATTTTGCCATTCATAGGGTCAGCTTCTGCTGAACCAACAATAGAATATTCTACTTCTTCTTCAAATTCAAAATCATATAATCTTACGGTTGAGCCAACACTAATAATTTCATTATTTACTTCATCGTCATCAATGACTTCTGCATTGCGAAGCATTTTTTCTAATACAACGATTCTGGACTCTATTTCTGCCTGTTCTTCTTTTGCTGCGTCATATTCTGCATTTTCAGACAAGTCGCCTTGTCCTCTTGCTTCTTTTATTTTTTCTGCTACTTCTTTTCTGCGAACGGTTTTTAAATTTTCTAATTCTTCTTCCATTTTTTTAAGACCTTCATAGGTCAATATTACTTTTTTTTCTGCCATAACAACCCACTCCTTTTATATTTATGGTAAACGTTTCAGTAAAACTGAAAGAGAATTGATTTTATTACTTGAAAAAGAGGCAGGTATCAAACCTGCCTGAAATCTCTATTTTTTACTGTAAAATTATACTCCTCTACTTGGTTATTGTCAATCATTTTCCACATGGAAAACAAACAAAAACTATTTTTTAAACACGTTTTTCAAAGCAAGTAAAACCTGTTACTGTAATTTCTTTTTGCAATACGAAATTTATCATTTCTTCAAAATCTTGCTTATAAAAATAATGCTTTAAAAAGTGATAAAAAGACGATTCTGTAGCACAAAGGACTGCTTCCAACTGTTTTGAAAAATAGGTTTTATTGTCCCATTTTAAAAGTAAACCATCTGACAATAATAAATCATTTCTGCGTGCTTTTAACTGTTGCATTTTTTGCTTATTTTTTACTACATCAAAAAAGAAAGCATTTTTTTGCAATTTATAGTCATAGTTGTCCATATTGTTAGAACAATTGATAACTACATCAAATGTTTCAAATAGTTTGTTTTTTGTTCCATAAAAAAATTCTAAACGTAAACCACATTCTTCGTAAATTTCTTCTGCTTTTTGTAAAAAATATTCCTCTCTATTGGTATAAATAGAAAGATAATTGACATGGGGATACAATGCCGTTAATACCAAATTGATTATGCTATCTTCTCCGTCAATTATGACAAATTTGCTTTGCTGCAATGTTTTTGACTGCCTTTTCATTGCTTTTTTTGCTGCTTCCAATATCAAAATGGCATTTATTATATTTCCATAGGATATATCAATAATGGGTGGTAATTCTATATTATCTTTTGTCATTAAAATATTCACTTCTCTTTGTTGCAATAACAACAATATATTTTCTATTTGCTTTTTTTGTTTTTCTGTCTGTTGTTCATAGGGCTGATATATTTTTAATTGATAGCCCTCTGCATTTGCTAGTGTATCTTTTTCTATGTAAAAAGGGCGATACCGAAATAAATACCAATCTATGATACAATTTGGCAATTTCAGCATGACTCCTTTTATACCAAAATCTTCTTTTTTTGAAGAATAACTGATTTCTGCAAATTTCATCGAATCACTTCCTTGTACATTGTATTATTTTTAATATTATATTTATTCTTTTGTTACAATATAGATACATTTTTTTATAAATATTTCCTTTTTAGAAAAGTGTGTGCTATAATGAAAAAAAGGAGGAGAGAAAAAAATTATGTACAGGAGTATTAAAAAGGGAATATCCATATTACTACTACTATCAGTGCTGTTTTGCAACAGTTTTACCGCTTTTGCTTCAGAACAAAAAGGATATTTATTACCAGAACAAAGTATAATGATTGACAGAAGTGACATTTTTGTCGCACTATTAAATGACAGTTTATTAGAAAGTTATCAAGTGGAAGATGGTTTGCAAATGCCTTTGCTTATCAATTTTCGCCCTATCGAAACAGCAGAAGACACCTTATTATATCAAGGAGAATGGGGCGCAGCTACAATGGCAATCTTTGCAGACCAACAGACAGAACGTTTACAGTCTGTAGCGCTTATACTACCAAAAGACTATTTATTAAATGAATATAGTCAAGGAGGATTATATTATTTCCTCAGCGTTGCTAGATTAGTAGGATTTTTTAATGGAGCAAATGCAAATGCTATTGATGATACAGTATTAAATCAATTACTTGCATTTTTTGATTTTGATTTTTACACAGTACAAGCACAACATTATACGGTAGGTAATTTAGATTATTATTATGAAGTAGGAACAGATTCTATTCTATTTATGGTTACTGGAATCCCTCAAGCATATCAATAATAAAACCAAAAATCATACAGTAATAAAGAGCAGCACTTTTTGTGTCTGCTCTTTTTGTATTTTAAGCATAATTTACCAATATTTTGATTATACTATCCATAAGGAGGAATGTCCTATGGAAAGCCTAAAACAACATTTAACGGAAGAAGGAAAAGAAATACTAGAAGTAATAGAAGATATCAAACAAAAACTAGAAGAAGCAAGAAAAAAATTTGACCAAGCTACAGATGATTCTCTAATTGACTGCTACATTTATGAAATGAACGCACTATACAAAAAATATGAATATTTTCTAAAAATTGCAAAAGAAATTGGTTTAATTGCAATAGGATACGAAAAAATTAGTTAATTACATCAACTGTGTTTCCTTTACAAATTGTATTTTTGTTTGTAAAGGAAATACAACTATTTTAATATACTACAAAAGGAGGAATAACAATGGACTCTAATCAAATTATTACTGCAATGATTTTTTCTTGTCTAGGTTTAATGACACTCATTATACTCTCTAAGCCAATCAAATTTTTATTAAAATCTGTTATCAATGCAGGGATTGGTTGTGCTGTTATTACACTATTACATACAATAGGCTTACCCATCGGAATTAACTATATGACGGTATTATTTACGGGGCTTTTAGGCATACCAGGTATCGCAGGATTGATATTATTGTGTGTGTTTTTATAATATGTAAACTTTTTACAAAAAACTACCATCGAAATATGACATATTTTTATATAAAGTAATAAATATGTGAAAAATTTGTTGTTTCTTTTTTAAAAATGTATTGACAAAATAATAAATATGTGCTAATATAATCACATGCAAAAGATATAAATTAAAAAAATTACATCTTTTGTGATATTTTTAATATTGTCTTTGAATAGGGATACCCCAGTTCTTATTCAAAAACTAAGAAACTCATTGGATTTCCCTTACCAATGAGTTTCTTTATTATATAAAGGAGTTTTTATGTATTCTTTTATTTTGCAAAATCTTATAAAAAGATTATTAGAAAATGAATTTGTGCTATCTTCTACCTTTGATACCAATGTAATTACACAGCAAAGCACTGTTTTACTGCTAAAGCAGGAAAGCCCTATCTTGTATGTTGTATCAATTGTAAACGGTGAGCAAACAAATTTACAAAATCATGAAACATTTATGAATAAATATTTACAACAATTACAAAAATCTTTATCTGCTTACCGCTGTTCCAAAATAATCGCTTTAACTATAGTGCTAGCAGAATTTACACCACAACCTGAACAGCAATATAACAATGATACAATAAAACAAACCCTTGACTTTGTAACAACCAAAGAACTGATAACACAAGAGAATTACTTTTACGCTTGGTGGTATATTTCGCAAAAAAGACAAACGATTGAAATGGAAAAAAGCCAACCAAAAGATATATTGCACTTAAGGCAAATAATATTGGATTGTCTAAACAACACACAATCACAACAAAGTTACAATTTTTTTACTGAAATCGTAACAGAAAATGACCAAAAAAACAAATTTTATTCAAAAAGTGATAATATTTTATTAACATATCACTTATTATGTATCAATTTGTTCATATTTGCTTGTATGCTATTATTTCAGGCAAAGCAAAACTGTATTATGCTATTAGGTACAGAATATCATGCTATTTTTGATATGTACCAATATTATCGTATTATTACCTATTGTTTTATTCATTCTAGTATTATGCATTTAGTACAAAACAGTGTTTTTCTTTATTTTTTCGGTATGCATACAGAGCAACTATATGGAAAAATACAAATGACAATCATTTATTTTTTATCTGCAATCGGGGCTGGCATCTTTAGCGCACTGTGTAATGATGGTATTGCAGTTGGGGCATCGGGGGCAATTTTTGGGCTGATTGGCGCAGTCCTAACTTACAGTTATAAACATGGCAAAAAAAGTGTTGGTATGAACTATATGACATTATTACTTTTGGTAATTATTGCTTTGCTTTCTGGAATGTTACAACAAAATGTAGATTATTTTGGGCATTTTGGTGGATTTGTTGTTGGTATTTTCGTATCTTTTCTATTATTAAGACATCAAAAAGGACAAAAATAAGAGTTATCCACAGCATTTCTGTGGATAACTCTGTGGATAATGTGGATAACTTTGTAGATAACTACATAAAAAAGAGCAAAACAGACTTTTAATAGACAAAATAATACAAAATTTTCCTTCCTTTTCCAATACAAAACTGAAAATGAAAAAGCCAATACATTCAAAAAAAGTAATGTATTGGCTTCAATTTTAAATCTTTTTCCGCATAGAATTTAGGATTGCAATCAGTGCTACTCCTACATCAGCAAATACAGCAAGCCACATTGTCGCAATACCTGCTGCACCAAGCACAAGTACAACCGCTTTTACGCCAAGTGCAAATACAATATTTTGATTTACAATACGATTTGTATTTTTTGCAATGACAATACCCTGCTCTATTTTTGCTATGTCATCATTCATAATGACAATATCGGCTGCTTCAATCGCTGCATCAGAACCAATTCCTCCCATAGCAATGCCTATATCTGCCCTTGCAAGCACTGGTGCATCGTTAATGCCATCGCCTACAAAGATAACTTTATTTTTATTTTCCTTTTTTAATATTTTTTCTAATATTTCTACTTTATTTTGTGGCAAAAGTTCTGCATGACATTCCTCTAATGCTAATTCCTTTGCAATTTGATTTGCTGTTACTTGATTATCGCCTGTCAACATCACTGTATTTTTAATGCCAACTGCTTTTAATTTTTGTATTGCTTGTTTTGTTCCCTCTTTTATGGTATCTGCTACTACAACACTACCTGCAAATACTCCATTTTCTGCCACATATACAATGCTACCCATTCCATCATGTTTGATATAATCAATAGAAAATTGTTTCATCAATTTTTCATTTCCTGCTAACACTGTTTTGTCTTCTATTTTACAGCAAACACCATGACCACCAATTTCTTGATATTGCTCTACATTTTCTGTAATTTCTCCGCATTTTGCTTCATATTGTTTTAAAATAGATAGCGCAATTGGGTGATTTGAATTTTTTTCTGCCTTTGCTGCCAACTCTAATACCATTTCTTTTGTATAATTGTTTGCCTCATTGATTTCTACTACATCAAAAACGCCTTTTGTCAAAGTTCCTGTTTTATCAAATACAACTGTATCTGCATATTTTAAAGCATGAATATAGTTACTACCCTTTACGAGTATGCCATTTTTAGACGCTTCGCCTATTCCTGAAAAAAATCCCAATGGCACAGAAAGCACCAATGCACAAGGGCAAGATATAACAAGGAATATCAATGCTCTACTTAACCACATTGTAAAACTACCGCCTACTACAAAAGGTGGTATCAACGCAAGCAAAACTGCCGCACAAACCACAAAAGGAGTATATATTCTTGCAAATTTTGTAATAAATTGCTCTGTTTTTGATTTTTTTGCTGTAGCATTTTCTACCATTTCTAGTATTTTTACAACAGTAGACTCTCCAAATGCCTTTGTCACTTGTATTTTTAATAAGCCATTGATATTTAAACTGCCACTATAGACATTTTCTCCTACTGAAATGCTAACTGGTAAGGATTCCCCTGTTAGTGCAGAAGTGTCTAACTCTCCGCTTCCCTCTGCTACAATGCCATCTAAAGGAATTTTTTCTCCAGCTTTTACTACAATATAATCTCCTACAGAAATCTCTGATGGGTCTACCTTTTGGGTTTGCTGTCCTACTACTAAATTGGCATAATCTGGTCTAATGTCCATCAGCCCTGCAATCGATTTTCTGGAACGGTCTACTGCATAAGATTGGAATGTTTCCCCTATTTGATAAAACAGCATAACAAATACTGCTTCTGGCATTTCTCCTAAAAAAATGGCGCCTATTGTGGAAATTGCCATTAAAAAGTTTTCATCAAATACTTGCCCTTTTTTAATATTTTTGATGGCTCGCCACAAAACATCATACCCAAATACAAAATACGAAATTATAAATGGCATAAAAGAAATATTTTGCTTGATTAACAGCACTCCTCCTAAAAAAAATACAATACCTGCACCAAAACGTGTGATTGTTTTTTGAAATCCCTGCTGAAATTCTGATTTTTGTGTGCTATTTTCTTTTTCCTTTTGCTGCTCTGATACGATAGATACTTCGACATCGGGTTCATGTTTATGTGTTATTTCTGTAATCTCTTTTAGTAATTCTGTTACCGAAACATCACTATCTGCTACTACTTCCATTTGCTGTTTTAAAAGATTTACTGTTGCACTTTTTACCTTTGATAATGCTTTTGTTCCTTCTTCTATTTCTCCTGCACAGTGCGCACAGTCCAATTTTCTTTTTCCTTTTGCTGCTCTGATACGATAGATACTTCGACATCGGGTTCGTATTTATGCACTATTTCCGTAATTTGTGGTAATAATGCTTCTTCAAAACAATTTGCTTTTTTCTCTGCTAGCAGTTCCTGTTTGATTAAATTGATTTGCGGGTTTTGTAATTGCTCCAACTTTTTTATGTCTGCTGTTATCTTTTCAGCACAATGTGGACAGTCTAGCCCTTTTAGCTTAATTCTAATCACATTTTCCATAATATTCCCCTCTTTTCTGATTAAATGTTCTTATGAATACTCATTCATATATATTGTGTTTTTTTAGGCTGCTTATGACAAACAGCCCTTTTTTTATTCTACATATCCTTTTTTATGGCAAATATGACTCATGCCTTGCTCCAAAACCATTTTTATATGCTCATCATCTAAAGAATAAAACACTGTTTTTCCCTCTTTGCGATATTTTACTAAATCATTTTGACGCAATACACGCAGTTGATGGGATACAGCAGATTGATTCATATTTAAGTTTTGTGCAATGTCTCCTACACATAACTCTTGATTTAGCAATAAACGCAATAGTTTAATCCGTGTACTATCTCCAAACACTTTAAAAAATTCTGCTACATCATGTATAAAATCATTTTGCAGTTCTTGTTCCATATCTACTTCATCAGAATATTGACATACTTTTTGTTGTTCTATCGTCATAGATGTCCTCCTATTCTAGTTCATATCAATATATGAACGTATATTCATATTATAAAACCTCTATCTTATTTTGTCAATAGGTTATTGTTAAAAATATTAAATTATTATAAAACCGAGAAAAACTTTTGTTTTTCTCGGTTTATAAAGATAACTTATTTCTCTAATGTTTGATAAATCCAGCGCAGCAAAAAACGGTAAACTTGTTTTTGGAATGTTTCTTGTAAAAGTTCGTGTCGTCCTCCTGTGTACAATTTCATTTCTACATTTTCGCACTCTGCTTCTTTTAACCAATCATATACTTTTTCAACACCTTTGCCATAATCGCCTACTGGGTCATCTTTTCCAGAAATTAAAAGCATAGGCAATTTTTTAGGCAATTTTTCTGCCCACTCTTTTGAAGACACTTCTTTTAATAGCAAAAATAGTTCTCTATATCCTGCATAAGTAAATACAAAACCACATTTTTCATCTTTTAAAAATTGGTCAACTGCTGTCTCATCACTGGAAAGCCAGTCATAACTTGTTCTTTTTGGTGCAAATCTTACATTAAAAGCACCAAACGCAAGACGGTTTACAGAATATCCTCTTTTCTTTGCTCCTTTTAATTTTGCGCCCTCTTTGCTGAGCAATATCGCAACATCTAATAATGGGCTACCTGCACTTGTTCCCATAAATACTGCACCAGTTAATTCCTCTCCCCAAAGAGTACAAAATTCTCTTGCTAAAAAAGAACCCATACTATGACCGATTAAAAAATAAGGCAGGTCTGGAAATCTCTTTTGCACAAATTCCATAACATAGCGCATATCTTCTATTAAATATTTCCAACTTCCTTCTTCTTCACCAAAAAAGCCTCTATCTTCCCAATGTTCTACAGAGCGTCCATGTCCTGTATGGTCATTACCACACACAACAAAACCTTGTTTTGCCAAAAAAGCTGCAAATCTTTCATATCTTAGTATATGCTCCTCCATACCATGAACAATTTGTATAATGCCTTTGTATTTTATAAAACCATCTGCTGTCCAAACACAGCCATATAATTGGTGACCATCTCCTTTTGCTGGAAATGTAAATTCTCTCCTCGTTACCATACAAGTCTCCTCCTCTTTTTTTATTTAATTAAAATAGCAATTTTCAGTGCAATATAGCACTGATAATAGCTATAAAATATAGTATATGAATTTATATTCATTAGTATAGCATTTTTTTTAATATTAACCTTCTATTTCTGCTAAATATTTTATAAAAGCATAGGTTGTTGTTGCCATATTTTTATAACCATGCAAATTTGGGTGTGTTGTATCTGTTACAGTCATAGGTTTTGATTTATCTGTGGATTCTATCCATTTAAAATTCATAGATGGATTGATTGCCATAGAAATCGCTGATAAATAAATACCATCTGCTTCTTTATTAGCATACTGTTCTATTAATGTTTTTGTCAATTCTAAACGGGTATTTTTTGCACCATCTGTACTTTCTTGTGAAAATAGCATGGTTGGTGTATTCAATATAATTTTAATGTTAGGATTATATTGATGAATACTCTGGAATATGGTATTAAAATAACCTATAATTTCATCATGGCTATTATGTCCTACTAAATTCAAGTCATTTACGCCAAGACTCACTACAACATAATCTACATTTGCATACTCATTGCTTTCCATATAATATTTAAAATCAAATTTACCCTCTTTTAAAAATGGATTTGGAAAACCATATTTTGTTTGTTCATTACAGTAATCATAAGCTGTCCAACCGCCTCGTCCCTCATGTTTATTTTCTTCTGTCCCTCTTGTTCCTATCAATTTTATATGCATTGCATCATTTTGAAATAGTTGTTGTACACAATCTGTATATATATTTTCGTTAATTAAACTATCACCCAAAAATAATACTGTTTTTTCTAGTCCTGCTCCTGCTTCTTTTCCTACCTTTATTATTTTTGTAGATGCTTGTACACTTTCGTCACTTTCTAATGCAAATGTTACATCTGTACCGATATTAGAAAGAGAAACGCCATCTTTTGTATTGATTTTTTGCCCATCATTTCCTAATAAAACAATATTATCTACTGCTCCATTGATAAGTGCATTATAAGGATATTGTATCATGTCTACCGTTTCAACTACTGGTGTATATGCTGTTAGTATCAATTCTTTTTGCTGTATACAACTATCATTGATACCTGTTGTACTATAGTCAAATCCATGCACTCCCTCTACTGGTGCTTTTAATTTTGCCAAATTGATTTTTATTTCTGCTGACGCTGTTTCTGGTGCATTGTCTTTTGGCTCTAAACGGATTTCTGCGGGTTTATCAGACAAAAAATCACTTTTATCATATCTGATTTCACCATAAAAACGATGACCATTTTCATTATTGATAGAAAGTCCTAAGGTATCCCTGCTTGTTGCAATATTCATAACATAAAAATGTTGTTGCTCCGTTTCTCCATATATTTTAATTTCTGTTACAGCATCTAAAAACTGATTCATAATATCATTGCCTGTTTGTTTTACGGTAAACAGTTTTTGATTTAATGTTGTTTCTTTTATACGTCCAATTTTAATGCTAGAATCCAAAAAGCCTACTTTATTCCAATCTACTTTATTTAATTTGTTTTGCATATCTTTATCAAATGGCTCAAACTGGCTTTCTTCTAAAGCATACAAAAATTTTACTGGTGTTTGTGCGTCATATTGTGCCTTTAAATAGGCTGACAATGTTTCTACTGTAGACATATTTTTAACATTCATTGTACGCATATATATTTTTTGTCTGTTTTCGCTAAAGGAAATACCATCATATATATTTTTTAGCTGTGATTCTAATATATGTACATCAAAGTGAGTACACAGCCCATTTCTTGCTAATACTTTTTCTGGTGCCGTACATTCAAATATTGTTGTATTTTTATTATAAAATTTTCCCTCTTTTGCTTTTTGCCAATCTTCTGAACCGTCAAAAATTTTTAGACCAACATTTCTTTCTACTCCCCAAGTGCCATTTCTACAAACAATTTTATCTGCATAGGCATCAGACAGTTTATACAATGGGTGAGAAAGTGGTACATCAATAATATCATCTTTATCTAAAAGTTGTATTATGCCATTTTCTCCTAATCCCTCTATAGTTGCTGGATTATATGGATTGATATTATATATTGTAGAAGATTTTGTAACAACTGCTTTTCCCTCGATAAAAATTGGTACAGTATACTCTATTTTTTCGCTACTTTGTTCTATTATATTGTCTATCTTTTCATTTTGCTGTATTTCTTCTGCAAAAACGGTTGTACTTGCCATCATACATACCATTACCGCAGAAATAACATTTTTATGTAGTTTCAAAAAAAAACCTCCCCTAATCATAAAATATATTTTTTGTATAAATATGCTTATTCTTTTTATAAAACACCTCAACTGATTACTTTCATTACATTATAGTACAATAGTGGTAAAATCACAACTGCAATATTTTAGAATATGTTACAAAGTTATTTTTTGTCATTATTTCTTTTATTATGGATTTATTTTTGATATAATAATAATATATCAAAAATGTAACAAAATATAGAGGGGGCTTTGCATATGAAAAAAAAATTATTATCTCTTTTATGCATTCTCTGTTGTGCCACAACACTATGCTCTATTAATGTATTTTCTAAAACTGGCACTTCTGAGCAGCAACAAAGGCAAAAAACAGTTACTGTAAAACAAATGACACTTTCCCCAAAAGAATTTGACACGATTGAAAAAATAAACATTATATGGGCAAGAGGACAAGTCAATATCAGTCAATCTCAAGACGAAAACGTTTATATTACAGAAAAAGCATTTGTTAAGCCAAAAGAAACCGAAGTTTTTGGCATTTCTATGAAACAAGACACTCTTTTTATACAAGACTACAATTCTTTGTCTAATTTATCTTTAGATAGTTCTATGAATACAAAAGAATACCAAAATCTACTACAACAATATTATGATACAGAATACGATTTAGAAATTGCGTTACCTCAAAAACAATACAAAGAATTTTATTTTAAAACAGTTAATGCAAACTGCAATTTAGAAAACAATACTTTTAATACTATCATAACTGAAACAGTCAATGGTGCTATGGAATTAAAGGATATTGATGCAAAAACAATTCAGTCTAACACAATAAATGGCAATATTACATTTTCTTCTAATATCAATGCGCAGCAATGTCATTTAGAATCTGTAAACGGCAATATTGATGCTACTTTTACAGCACTACCTGATACTTTATTTGTTTCTGATACCAACGGCAACATTATCCTTACATTACCAGAAAATGACGGTTTTGTAATAGACAAAAGCAAATTAAAAACAACAAAAAATTTAAGTAGTTCTTTTCATTTAAAAGATGCTAACAACAAAAAAACATATAAAAATGGTCAAACACCAATTGATATTGTTTGCATTAATGGCAGTGTAACACTTAAAAAATTAAATAATAATTGATTAAAAAAATCCCCATTTTCTATTTTCTGCATACCATAGCAGTAATACGATAAATGGGGTGTTTTTATGATAACAATTAGCCTTTGTATGATTGTCAAAAATGAACAAGATGTCATAGCACGTTGTTTAGAAAGTGTAAAAAATATTGTAGATGAAATCATTATTGTAGACACAGGTTCTTGCGACAAAACGGTAGAAATTGCTTCTCAATATACCAAAAATATATATTATTTTGAATGGATAGATGACTTTGCCGCTGCTCGTAATTTTTCTTTTTCAAAAGCAACACAACAATATCTATTATGGTTAGATGCAGATGATATAATACAGCAAAATGATAGAGAAGAATTTTTAAAACTTAAAAAAACACTTTCTGATACAGTTGACGTTGTTATGATGCCTTACCATACCGCATTTGACCAAAACAACAATCCTACTCACTCTTATTACAGAGAAAGACTTTTAAAAAGAGAATCTAATTTTAAATGGCTTGGGGCAGTACATGAAGCAATTCCTCCTCAAGGAAATGTATTCTATTCTAATGTAGGTATTAGCCACAAAAAATTGCGTCCCTCTGACCCAAATAGAAACATACGCATATTTGAAAAACTAATTGCAGAAGGACAAATACTAGAACCTAGACAACAATTTTATTATGCCAGAGAACTTTATTATCACAAAAAATATCAGGAAGCAATTAAACTTTTTGAACAATTTTTGCAAGAACAAAAAGGTTGGGTAGAAAATAACATCAGCGCTTGTATTGATTTAGCACACTGTTACAAAGAAATCAATCAGCCACAAAATGCACTTTTATCACTCTATCGCAGCTTTTTGTATGACATTCCTAGAGGAGAAGTCTGTTGCGAAATAGGTAATTTATTTTTAGCTCGCAAACAGTACAAAATTGCTATATTTTGGTTTCAAACAGCTACTTCCCAAAAACCAGATATTTCTACAGGTGGCTTTTTTACAACTGATTGCTATGATTATATTCCTTATATGCAATTATGTGTTTGCTATGATAGATTAGGCGATATACAAACAGCCGCTATGTACAACCAAAAAGCAAAACAATGCAAACCAAATGATGCTGCTGTACTACAAAATGAAAAATACTTTAAAAGTAAAGGGTTTTAAAATCTATTTATTATACAAAAAAATCAGCGAAAGAAATTACTTTCGCTGATTTTATATATCAAGTGTATTGATTATCCAAGTATTTTTTTAATAACTCTATGGAAGTTTCCATAACAAATACCCTCTACTTCTTTTTCTGTAAAGCCTACTTCTTTTAATTTTTTAATAAAAACGGGAACTTTAGAACAGTCTTCTAATCCTTTTGTATTTAAAACTTCTTGATGTACAAAAGAATCTGATGTTTCTGATGGTAAAAATTCAAAGAAATCAAATCCGCAGCCAACATGCTCTGCTCCAATTTTATCTGCAATATAAGCAGCGTGTTTTACAAAATTATCCAATGTTTGTTGTGAAGCATCATTATGCACAAATTCATTAAAAGCATTTACACCAATTACCGCATCTAAATCTCTCATTCTTAAAAGTTGTTCATCAGAAAGATTTCTTGCTACATTACAAAGTGCTTTTGCATTGGAATGGGAAGCAATCACTGGACCTTCTACCATATCTGTTAAATCCCAAAATGATTTTTCATTTAAATGAGATACATCAAGTATCATTTTTTTATCTATCATTTTTTTGACTGCTTTTTTTCCTAATTCTGTAAGCCCTCTTGTAGCATCACCTTTTGCTCCTGTTGCTAAAGGATTTTGCTCATTCCATGTCAACATGGCGTGTCTTGCTCCTAAATCGTAATATGTATCAATTAAATCCAAATTTTCACCTATAGAACTTAATCCCTCTATACCAATAATGACATAAAATTTATCTTGTGCAATTGCTTTTTGTATTTCTTCATAATTTTTTACAATCACAAAATCTTTTGCTACAGAAATTTCTTTTTTTACTGCTTCTGCAATTTCTAAAAATCTTTCATATGGACGTGTTGTTGCATGAGGTGGGTCAATCCATATTACAAAAATACTTCCCTCAATTTCTCCTTTTTTAAGTCTTTCTAAATGATATTTACTAAAAATATCACTTTCTCCTCTTAAAGAACGTATTGTAACATCTGTCCAAATATCAGAATGTGCATCAAATACCATATTTTATCCCTCTTTCATTATTAAATCTATATTTTTTATGTTATATGCGCCATAGTTTGTATTTATTATTATGCTCCTAAAATAGTACCCATAAAAGTACCAAAATATGTGCCAATAACATAACCCATTGTACCTACAAGCATAATAGGACCAACTAATTCTACCCAGCCTTTTGAAATTGCCATAGCAACCGCTGTTGTAGGGCCTCCAATATTTGCATTAGAAGCTAATATAATGTCTTCTAAATTAAATTTTAACAGTTTTCCAAATACAAATACTACTAACATATTGATTGCAACGATAATCGCGCAGAATACTAAAAGTAATGGGGAATTTCTTATAATTTCCATAAGAGAAGCAGGAACGCCAATTACAAAGAAAAATAAATAAATTAAAAATGTTCCTATTTCTTGTGTGCCTGCAATTTCACCAAAAACTTTTGGAAATGCACTTGCACAAATCATGGAAATTGTTGTAATAATTAAATATTGATTACCTAATAAACCATTTAGTACAGTAAAAAATACATTTGTTGTTGGAATGATAGATGCAAACAATCCTGATATTCCCCTTGAAACTGCAACAATAATAAATCCTGCTGCGGCTGCACAAGCAATATCTTTTAGTCCGATTTCTTTTGCTTTCCAATAAGAGGAAGCTACATTTTGATTTCCACCCTCTGCTTGTAATTTTTCCATATGGTCAACATAAGGATGTTTAAAATGTTTTCTAAAGAAATTTATAGATGGTATAGAGATTAACACAAAAAAGTATATCGCCATTAAAAGATTATCTGCAACTGTTGCAGAAGAAACCATTGTACCAGAAACTTCAAAAGAACCTGCTAATGCTGCAAAATTTACAGTTCCTCCTATATATGTACCTGTCATCATCGCAGATATACCCTCTAATTCTGGTATATTATTTTTTAATGCTTGATATGCAATAAATGTTCCTATTGCTGTGCCACAAGAACCTATTAAAAATAATATCATCATAGCAGCACTTTCTCGTCCTATTTTTCTAATATCGCATTTCATTAAAAGTAATGGTATAGCAAGAGGTACAACATAACCCCATACGGCATCATATGCTGGTGCGTCTGTTGGTATAATTCCTGTATTGCTCAAAAACATAGCCAAAACAAGGGCAATAATTGCACCAGACGCAGTTGCTGCCCATTTATATTTTTGTTCTAATATAATGCTTATTGCTGCCCCACCTGCAATAATTGCCCAAAGCGCCCAAGTATTGTCAGGACTAATAATAGGTGTAGTCATAAAAATTCCTCCTTTAATAAAATTAAATATATTATATTTTCATCAATAAATTGATGATAAATACATTATAGCCATATTTGTAGTATTTGTCAACTATATTAAATAAATAAATGAAAAAAATTATTCTTTCATCAATAAATTGATGATTTTTATATTATTATAATAATATTGTTGTGCAAATTTGTCAATTATAATTTATTTATCATAAAAAAACAAATTAAATTGTACAAATTATAATTCTTACAGTATTTTTTGAAAAACATCATTTTCAGAAATGATATTTTTCGTTATAATGATAAAGTAAAAAACAAATAGATTTATGAGCATTTAGAAAGGAAGCGTTGCAAATATGGGTGGTATTTTTGGTGTAGCATCAAAAACAGATTGTTCATTAGATTTATTTTTTGGAGTAGATTATCATTCTCATTTAGGTACTCGTAGAGGTGGTATGGCAGTATATGGAGAAAATGGTTTCAATCGTGCTATACACAATATTGAAAATTCTCCATTTCGTACAAAATTTGAAAGAGATGTAGAAGAATTAACAGGTAACATTGGTATTGGTTGTATTTCTGATTATGAGCCACAACCTCTATTGATACAATCTCACTTGGGTAGTTTTGCTATCACAACAGTAGGAAAAATAAACAATATACAACAATTAGTAGAACACGCTTATCATAATGGAAACAGTCACTTTTTAGAAATGAGTGGTGGAAATATCAATCCTACAGAATTGACTGCAATTTTAATCAATCAACAAAATAATATTGTAGATGGTATTCGTTATGCTCAAAGTTTAATTGATGGTTCTATGACCATACTACTTATGACAGATAAAGGTATTTATGCTGCCCGTGACCGTATGGGGAGAACGCCCCTTGTAATAGGCAAAAAAGAAAGTGGTTATTGTGTTTCATTTGAAAGTTTTGCCTATATTAATTTAGGTTATGAAGACGAAAAAGAACTTGGTGCTGGAGAAATTGTATTTTTGACATCAGATGGTTATGAAGTTCTTTCACCTCCAAACAAAGAAATGAAAATCTGTTCTTTCCTCTGGGTATATTATGGTTATCCTACCTCATCTTATGAAGGTGTCAATGTAGAACAAATGCGTTATAATTGTGGAGATATGCTTGCAAAAAGAGATAATAAAAGTGTTTCACCAGATATTGTAGCAGGTGTACCTGATTCTGGTATTGCTCATGCTATAGGTTATGCAAATTGCTCTGGTATTCCTTTTGCAAGACCATTTATTAAATATACACCTACATGGCCTCGTTCTTTTATGCCAACAAATCAAAGTCAAAGAAATCTTATTGCTCGTATGAAATTAGTACCTGTAGAAGCACTTATTCGCAATAAAAGTTTACTTTTAATTGATGATTCTATCGTTAGAGGCACACAACTAAGAGAAACAACTGAATTATTATATCAAAGTGGTGCAAAAGAAGTACATATTAGACCTGCTTGTCCTCCTTTATTATTTGGTTGTAAATATCTTAATTTTTCTCGTTCTAGTTCTGAAATGGACTTAATTACAAGAAGAATTATATTTGAAAATGAGGGAGAAAATGCTATTAACACACTAAACGATTATGCAAACCCTGACAGTGAAAGATACAACAATATGGTATCACAAATTTGCAAACAACTAAAATTTACATCTTTGCGCTATCATCGTTTAGATGATTTATTAGCTTCTATTGGTATTCCTTCAAACTGTCTTTGCACTTACTGTTGGAATGGAAAAGAATAATATAAATAGGAAAAGAACCAATGAATCATCATTGGTTCTTTTCACTTATTAAAAAATAGTGGTGTCATTGCCCATATAGAAATACATTCCTCTTTTTGTAAATTAATATACTTATGAGGAATTGTACTTTCAAAATAAACACTATCTCCTTCTTCTACTTCGTAATATTCTCCATTTAATTGTAATGTTAATGTTCCTTTTAATACATAACCACATTCTTCTCCTTCATGAAATAATTCTTCTTTTTCGTAAACCTGTCCTCCTTTTAATGTGATTTTTACAAAATCTATCATATGGTTTGTATCATCTGGCGACAGTATTTGATAAGTGCTATCACCATTATTTGTAATAATCAGTTTATGCTGTCCTTTTCTAATAACAATATCTGGTTTTTTTTCTATGTTTTCAAAAAAAATTCCAATATTAGTATCTAGCGCCTTTGCAATACGCCATATGCTTACAACTGTTGGCACAACCAAATCTCTTTCAATTTGACTAATTAAACCTGTACTAACACCTGAAATTTCTGATAACTGCAATATACTTAATCCTTTTAATTTTCGTAATTGTTTTACCTTTTGTCCTATGTTAAAATCCATAATCATTCTCCTTATAGAAAGAAATTATTCTTATTTTAGTTTACCATTTTTTATAAATGCCTACAAGTGCAATTTTACTTTTATTCATTGTTAAAATACATTATTATTTTTTTGCAATAAATTTAAAAAATAATAAAAAACAAATAAAAGAAATAGGAACTAATAGAACAAGTGATAGACCAATG
>CAMXTM010000006.1 GCA_947246775.1 uncultured Clostridium sp.
TTTTACTTGTCAAGCACTTTTTTTACTTTTTTTAAAAAAGTTTTTTGTGCTTTTTTGTCATCTGCCTTTTGGGCAGTCACAAGAAATCATTATACTCTTTTTTTATCATTTGTCAACAACTTTTTTATTTTTTTTTAAACTTTTATTTTGCTCTCTCGGCGGGAACGTTTTATACTATATCACATCTTTTTACAGATTGCAACACTTTTTTTTATTTTTTTTCATTTTTTTTTTGGAAATAATAAATCTTCCTTATTATGCCTAAAAATATAGCTGAATTTTCCATTCAGCTACAACTTTATCATTATAATTACCATTTTAAATTACTTTAATACATTATTTTCAAAAAACAGAATAAAATCTTTTTCTGCTTGTGGCAAAGGCATATCATTTTTATACACTATATCATAATCGTACTGTTCTGCCATATCATCTGCGTCATTGCCATACACCTTATTTTGTTCTTCTTTTCTTGTAATGAGCAATGTTTTGCACACCACATCTCTACTCAAAACATATTCCAAAAACTTCTTGATTTCCTCTATTTCCCTAATATGTACAAAAAGTACCAATTCCTGTTGCTGTTCCAAAAATAGTTCCAATTCTTTCTTTAAATAGCAAAAAGGCAAATCATTATATTCCACAAACAATTTTTTTAAATCCGCAAGAAACTTTCTATCTTTATTTTCTTTTGCTCCCTGCCAGCCTCCCATTTTTGCAATTTCTTTGATGGGTGTAATCGATGACACATTTCTAACAACATACTTTTGCGCTACTACATCACACAGGGTATCTTTTCCTGCTCCACCTTTTCCATTTATAATAATCACTTTTTTTTCCATAGTACTATTTCCTTTTCATTTTAACAAAAATATTTCTGCTTCTTTTTCTACATTTTTTAAATTTTGTTCCAGTTGCTCTACTAATTTTGCAAAAAAAGCATTATTTGTCTGTCTTGCTTGTTTGGCGCAACCTTTTACGCAGGCAAAACAGCTAATACATTTTTTACTATCTGCTAGCAATGTTTTTTCATCAATTGCTCTCATTGGACAGTTTCTAGCACACATTCCACAGCTAATACATTTTTCATTAGGCTGTGGTGCAAAGGAAATTTCTGTATAGTCACGATAGTTTTCATTTCCTTTTACTTCCAATTTATCCTCTTTAAAACCTTGTTTTTCTATACCATTTTTAATATATTCTGCAAGATATTCTGCAAGTTGGTCTATTTTTAACCTATCATCATTATTTGGTCTATTTGCTCCTATCTGTTTACTATAGGTATGTTCTCCTATAAAAGCCCCTGCTGCAACAACACGAAATCCTTTTTGCTCACATATATTTTTTAACTCCACAAGTGCATCTTCATATTCTCGATTGCCATATGTTACAATACAAACAGCATATGCGCCATTTCCCTTTACATTTTCAAACAAATCAATATTTGGCAATCTTCCTGCATACACTGGTGCAGCAAACACAACAACATCTTTTTCTGAAAACACAACTTCCTTTTTTCTATTTTCTTTTTTTGTAAAATCAAATTCTTCAAATGGCAAAGCAATTTTTTCTGCTAACAATGTGCTATATTTTTTAGAATTTCCTGTGGGACTAAAATAAACTACTGATACCTTTTCCATACTTTATCATTTCCTTTCTATATTTATTTTTTTAACTTTTTTAATTCCTCTTTTTCTTCTGCTGTTACTCTGTTTGACTCACAAATTTTTTGTATTGCCTTATTAAATGTCCATTTATCTAATGTGCATTTGTTCAAATAAAGTTTTGTTTGTTCTTTGCATTTAATATATGCTTCTGCAATCAGCCATGCCTGTGCTACATTTACATAATAAAATTTACTTTGAATGTTTTCGCAACGTTTAAAAACTTTTTTAATATAATCTTCTTCTAAGTAATATTGTAACATTATTACTAATGCCACTCTTACTACCCATACATTTTTAGAATGTAAATACAATGTCATATCATTCCAAAATGCTTCTTTATTTTGTTTTACTTGATTTTTGATGCTACTACAAAATGTATCACATGCTGCCCAGCTTTCTAATCTTTTCACAAAGTCATTCATTTCTACCTTAAAGCCGTCATACTCCATGTCACTTGTTCCAATTACAGTACCTAATAGAAGCAATTCTTCATAATACATAGGAATACAAGTTCTTATAAATTCCATATAATTGCCTTTTACGATTTCTTTTGCAATTTTTCTTATCACAGGCATTCTAACGCCCAGCATATCCATTTTCCCTTTTACTATTTTTTGATTAAACTCTTTATATTTTGGCTCTGCCATTTGCTCCAAAGCACATCTCAATTCTTTTTGCTCTTTACTTGTCCAATTTTGTTTTACATAATCCATCGCCGTTTACTCCTCATCATTTGTTAAATGAAACTGCTCCAACACATGAAACAGCAAACTCAATATCATTCCTACAATACAAGCTAATATCATACCACTTAACTGCACATTACCCAAGTTTACTTTTACTCCAGAAAGTCCTGTGACAAATATCACTGATGTTAACACCAAATTTTTTGACTTCGAAAAATCTACACGGGAATCTACCAAAATACGAATCCCTGACGTTCCTATCATACCATACAACAAAAAAGAAATTCCCCCTATGACTGCACCTGGTATTGTTGAGATAAGCGCTGACAATTTCCCTATAAAAGAACACACAATAGAAAGCACTGCCGCTCCCCCAATGACATACACACTATACACCCTCGTTACTGCCATAACACCAATATTTTCACCATAGGTTGTTGTAGGTACAGAGCCAATCAATCCGGATACCATAGTAGAAAAGTTATCTGCAAACAAGGAACGATGCAATCCAGGGTCTTTTAACAAATCTCTCCCTATTATCTTTCCTGTCACGATTTGATGCCCTATATGTTCTGAACTAATTACAAGCAACACTGGCAACATTATCATAATCGCATTGATATCAAATTTTGGTGACGTAAAATGTGGTAGTGCAAATACAGATGCTTGTTTTACTGCCTCAAAATCTACAATATGTGTTACTATCGCTGCCGCATAGCCGCACAATATCGCTATCAATATAGGAATCACTGATAAAAACTTTTTAAACACCACAGAGCCAAATACTGCTACCCCTATTGTTACAAAAAATACTATCGCATTATTTGCCACAATGCTTTCTCCCTCTGCTGGCAAAAGTCCTGCATTACTTGCAGCCGTAGATGCCAATTCCAATCCTATCAATGCCACAACAGGCCCCATAGCTGCTGGTGGTAACACTACATTTATCCAATCAGAACCAAATTTATATATCACAAACGACAATATACAGCCACAAAATCCTACAGCCATAAACGCCCCTAATGCATACTGATAACCAAACTGTTCTATTACTACTGCCCCTGGTGCTAAAAATGCAAAACTAGAACCTAAATATGCTGGCGCTTTTCCTTTTGTGATAAAGATAAAAAGCAATGTGCCTACTCCATTCATAAATAACACAATCGCCGAATTGATTCCAAAAAGAAAAGGTACTAGCACCGATGCCCCAAACATAGCAAACATATGTTGTATGCTTAGCGGAATTAACAACGATACTGGAACCTTTTGCTCAACTTGAATGATACGTCTGTTCTCCAAAACAATACCCCTCTCTATTTCATTTTATCAAAAATAATGTACATTTTGAAAATTATATCATTTCTATTTGTTATATGCAATGCTTTTCTTTGCAATTTGCTGATTCACAAGTAAGTCTGTATTGTGTTTACTGTGGGCTTTCTGTGAATATGGTAAAGTGGGTTTGTGGTGTAGGAGGTTCGATGTTATGGTTAGTATAAAAAATCAAAAGTCTCAAAAAGTATCCTGTTTTTAAATCCTTGCAAAATCACACTCGCTCAATCGAATAACTGAGCATATATTTTTTTCTCTTCTTTTTTTTTCTGTTTTTTGATATAAATAAATTTTCATTTATTTTACTATTATTTTCATATTATATTTCTGTATATATTATACAAATAAATTATGCAAAATCAAATCATAATTATATTATTTTTTACAAAAAAAACGATTTATATTTTTGTCACTCTGTTTTTCATAAAAATGTCAATTTTATTTCTCCAAATATGATATAGCAATATAATACTATATAGTGCATTTTACACATAATATTATATTGAAATAGATAAAAAAGATTCTATTTTTTATGCAACTTTAGACTTGAAAAAATGTTTTTATGGTACTATACTTTAGCACGATAGTAGGGTATTTTCTTTCAGTAGTAAACCATAAAGAAATTATATTATAACGTACATAATTTACACTGGAAAATTTCAAAAAATACCTATTTCTATCCTATTTTTAATATAAAGAAAGGAGAAATGTATTATGGTAACTTTTTTAATCGGTCTTGTAATACTTTTTGTAGGTGGATTTTTCTACGGCAAATACTGTGATAAAGTTTTTGGCCCTGACGACAGAGAAACACCTGCCATTACAATGAACGACGGCGTTGACTTTGTTCCTATGAACAAATGGAAAAACTCACTCATCGAACTGCTCAATATTGCAGGAACAGGCCCAATATTAGGCCCTATACAGGGTATATTATTTGGCCCTATCGCATTTTTGCTGATTCCTATTGGTTGTGTGCTTTCTGGTTCACTACATGACTATATGTGCGGTATGGTTTGTTTGAGAGAGGACGGCAAGCAAATGCCTGCTTTAATTCACAAATATTTGGGCAACAAAACATTCAATGTATATAATGTTTTTGTTTGTTTGCTTATGCTTTTGGTAGGTGCTGTATTCGTTTACACACCTGGTGACTTAATCGTTGGTTTAATTGGCACAGAAAATGTTGTAACAAATCCTGTTGTTTGGATTGTATATGCTATTATTTTTATTTACTATTTAATAGCAACACTGTTTCCTATTGATGCTATCATCGGCAAGGTTTATCCAATATTTGGTATTATATTGTTGCTTTCTGCTGTTGGTGTATTTTTTGGTATTTTTATTAAAGGATATGAATTGACAGCATTAACTTCAGAAACTTTGTCATTTCTCTCACTACATGATGGCTCACCAATCTTGCCAATCTTCTTTGTTACAGTAGCTTGTGGTATTACCTCTGGTTTCCATGCTACACAGGCAACTTTGATTGCTCGTTCTGTAACAAGCGAAAGAGAAGGCAAAATGACATTTTACAACATGATGATATTAGAGGGCTTCATTGCTATGATTTGGGCAGCCGCTTCTATGGGCATTTATGCCAAAATACAAAATGGCTTAATTGCAGGCACAGATATGAGCATTGCTGGTACTGCTTCTGTTATCACTCTTGTTGCTAGAGACTTGCTTGGCTCTGTAGGTGGTGTTATTGCTATTATTGGTATTATTGTATTACCAATTACTTCTGGTGACACAGCATTACGTTCTCTTAGATTGATGGTAGCAGAATATTTACACTATGACCAATCCAAAAAAGCAAACCGTGTTAGATTATCTGGTACTATATTTATCATTTGTGCAGCAATCCTTGTATTTGCTAAAGTAAGTGCAAGCGGTTTCAATATTTTATGGAGATATTTCGCTTTTGCAAACCAAACAATTGCAATATTTGCTTTTGCTATGATAACTGTTTATCTCTATGAAAGAGGTAAAAATTACATCATTAGTTTAATACCTGGTATGTTCTATGCTTTCATTATATCTACATTTATCATCAATGCAAAAATTGGTTTTAATGT
This sequence comes from uncultured Clostridium sp., assembly GCA_947246775.1. GTDB lineage: Bacteria > Bacillota > Clostridia > Lachnospirales > Anaerotignaceae > Coprocola. The sequence goes on from CAMXTM010000006.1 coordinate 5,764, forward strand.
ACCTATGAACATTGCTTATATCTGTGGTATTATATTCATGATACTTTGGGCTGTATTAACACTAAAATGTGCAAAGGGCAGAAAAGAAAAATTTGACAATAAATCCACCCAAAATATTGGTAAAAGTGTTACACAATAATTTTTAGTCATATTGCTTAAAAAAACTGTTTCTTTATACAAAAAAGAAACAGTTTTTTTTATATTTTTTATAAAATTATTCATCGTGGAAAAATATGACATATTTCTATTTACAAAAACATTCGCTATATAGTAAAATGTATGTAAAATTCCAATGCAAATTTTTGTTTTTTATACACAAAAAAACCGATTTCAACTGGAAAATCTACAAGTCAAAAGGATGGGATGAATATATGGAAAAAGACATATTGTTAGAAAACGTAGATTTCTTGAAATCAGATTTGGGAAAAAATATTTCTCAGACTCTTTTTCAAAAATTTAAGGAATTGATTCTTACTGGTAAATTGCCAGAGGGATATATGTTGCCAAATGAAAATGTCGTTAGCAACGCATTGGGCATAGGGCGCAGCACACTGAGAGAAGCGTACACAGCACTTGCCGTATTTGGTTTCATAAGACGTTCTAAAGCAGGTACTTTTATAAACAATATTGATAATATTGTAAATATTGCGCCTTTTAGTATTACAGTGGAAAACTCAGATTTAAGCGATTTATTAGAATTTCGTTTTATGTTAGAAGCAGAAACAGCTAGCTATGCAGCAAAACGTGCTACACCAGAAGATATACAAAAAATAACAGAAAGCTATCAGCACATGATAGAACACAAAAACGATGTTAATTTATTTGTAGACTATGATTCTCAATTTCATATGTTTATTTCTGATGCAACTCATAATAAATTGCTTATCAGCACTATGATTGCTGCAAAAGAGTCTTTCGAACGTTGTATTCGTGCAGCTATGAGAGAATCCTTGACACAAAATCCTCGTGTCATTGATGTTACAATAGATTTGCATGGTAAAATATTAGAAGCTGTAAAAAAACGGGATTATCAAACAGCTTATTCCCTTATGAGAGAACATATTTCTTATGTCAATTTAACTGTAAAATATGGCTAAATAATCTATTCTTATTACAGTTACTACAATTATATCAAAAAAGAAGTAATTTTTTATTACTTCTTTTTTGATACTATCCTCTTTTATATTTTAAAGGTTCTGTTTCATACAAATTATTCCCATAACTATCAATAATAACTATAACAGGAAAATCCTTTACTACTAATTTTCTAATTGCTTCTGCTCCCAAATCTTCATATGAAACAACTTCTGCTTTTTCAACATGGTTTGCCAAAAGCGCTCCTGCTCCCCCTGTTGCTCCAAAATATACACCATGACACGCTTTCATTGCCTCTACAACTTCTTTATTTCTTGTGCCTTTACCAATCATACCTCTCAACCCAAAATGCAGCAAGCGAGGCGAATATGCGTCCATACGATATGATGTAGTAGGCCCTACTGACCCTATAGGTTGTTCTGGTTTTGCTGGTGCTGGTCCTGCATAATATACAATCTGATTCTCTACATCAAACGGAAATTTTCCCGTTTTATCATATTCTTCTAACATTCTTTTATGTGCAGCATCTCTCGCTGTATATATCACTCCACTAATTGTTACAACATCTCCTGCTTTTAATTGTTTTGCTTTTTCTGCTGTAAATGGTACTGAAATATTCATACTCTTTTACTCCTTTTTAAATGACTTTATGGCAATGTCTTGTGACATGGCAACTGATATTGACTGCAACAGGCATACCTGCAATATGTGTTGGATAACTCTCTATATTCACACCTAATACAGTTGTCCTACCACCTAATCCTTGTGGGCCAATTCCTGTATCATTCATTTTTTGAAGCAGTTCTTCTTCCATTTCTCTAATATGTTTTTTATCAGAATGACTTCCTATTGGTCTAAGCAATGCCTTTTTTGCCAAATAAGCGCTATATTCAAAGCTACCACCACAGCCTACTCCTACTACCATTGGTGGGCATGGATTAGGGCCTGCTTCTCTTACTGCTTCCAATATTGCTTGTTTTGCTCCCTCTATACCATCTGAGGGCTTTAACATATAGATACGACTCATATTTTCACTACCAAAGCCCTTTGGTGCTAATGTAATGTCTATTTTATCCCCTGCTACCATTCTAATATGCAATATTGCTGGTGTATTATCTTTTGTATTGACTCTCAAAAATGGGTCTTGCACAACGGATTTTCTCAAATATCCCTTTTCATATCCCTGTCTAACGCCTTCATTTACAGCTTCTTCCAAAAGTCCATCTACAATATGTACTTCTTGTCCTATTTCCAAAAATACAATTGCCATACCTGTATCTTGGCAAATAGGTACTTGATTTTGTAATGCAATATCAGCATTTTTTGTTAGCTGACACAATATTTCTTTTGCTATGGGTGATTCTTCTTTTTGTTTTGCTTCCTCCAATGCAGAATATACATCTTCATTCAAATTGCAGTTTGCACTAATACACATTTCTGCAATGGTTTCTATAATCAATTTTGTTGAAATCTCTCTCATTTTTTTCTCCTATCATTTTGTTGACAATTACTACAAATTGTGTTTTAATTTGCATGGTTTTATTTTTAGAAAGGTGGTTTATTTATGTTAATGCATTTTTTACCTATTTTTATTGTTGTTTTTTCAAACACTTTTTATCATATTTCCTCAAAATCTACATCGGCTGATGCGAATTCTTTTGCGTCTCTTTTTATTACATACACTGTTGCCGCAATCATTACTTTCATACTTTTATGTATCAGCACTCATTTTAAATCAGTTTTTAATACCTTTACACAGGTCAATTGGGCAAGCTATGTACTGGGTATTGCAATTATTGGTTTAGAATTTGGTTATATCCATGCCTATCGTATAGGCTGGAATATCAGTATCTGTTCTCTTATTTGTAGTGTACTATTAGGTATCATACTCTTGCTGGTTGGTGTTTTGGTTTATCGTGAACAAATTACAAAACAACAATTCTTGGGTATTATTTTGTGTCTGGTTGGTATCTTTTTTATCAACAAAAAATAAATTATTTACAACATCTGTGGTCATTTTTGTACAATTTCCTCCACCATGTTGTTTTTTTTTGCATTTTCCCATTCTTCTACAACATTTCTAATAGATTGCATTTCTATATCTGTTTCTGCAATCACATCAGCACACTTTTTAAGTCTTCCTGAAATTTCTTCTGAGGTTACATCTGTTTCTTTATAATACAATTTATGCTCCAAACTTGCCCAAAAATCCATTGCAATGGTTCTAATTTGTACTTCTACTTTTACATACTGCTTTTTTTGTGAAAAAAATACAGGCACTTCCAACACCATATGATAGCTTCTATACCCATTTGGTTTTGGATTTTTAATATAGTCTTTTTCTAATATTACAGTAATATCATCTTGATTTTTTAGCATATCTGCTACACTATAAATATCATCAATAAAAGAACAGATTACTCTTATTCCTGCAATATCATGCAATTCTCTCATAGCATTCTCTACAGAAAGAGGAAACCCCTTTTTGTGCAATTTTACTACAATACTTTCCATTGATTTTACACGACTTTTTAAATATTCTATAGGATTTCTCTCTTTTTGTACCTGAAATTCATTGTTTAATATTTCTAATTTTGTTTTTATCTCTTTTATTCCACAGTCATACATTAGCATCATTTCTTTTGTTTCTCGAATATGACTGTTAATCATTTCTGGATTAATTTTACTTAAATCAAAAGGGGGTTGTTCTACTGCTGTTAAATCTTTCATAAAGCACTTCCTTTCAGCACATTTTTTTAATAGTACATTATTTATAACGTAAAAACAATAAAAAAAGTTTTAAAATTTATTTAAAAATTCTCTTAAGCCTTTTAACAAAAAATTTATCTTTTACAAACTGCTTCACAAATCCCTAAAATAAGCATAAAATAAGCCATAAAAAGAGCCTGCAATCGCAAGCTCTTTATTTTTTATTCTACTTCTTGTAGCTCTTCTACTTCTTCTGTCTGTTGTTCTTCTATTGCTTGTTCTTCCATTTGGATATCTTCTTCAGAAATTTTTGCGATACCTACTACATTGACATCTTCATTTAAATTGATAAGTTTTACACCTTGTGATACTCTACCCAACAATGAGATTTCATTTGCTCTCAATCGTATAATAACACCCTCAGAGTTTATCAACATCAATTCTTCATTTTCTTCTATTACCAAAATACCTGTTAAAAGACCTGTTTTTTCTGTGAGCTGATGTATTTTAACACCTTTTCCAGCTCTATATTGCACATTAAAGTCTTCTACACTTGTTCTCTTGCCATAGCCCTTTTCTGTAACATTGAGTACTTTTGCATTTGGTATGATTTTTACTCCAGATACAACATAATCGTCTGGTTTGAGCGTAATCGCTTTGACTCCAATTGCCTGTCTTGTCATAGGACGCACATCTTTTTCATTAAATTTAATGCCCATACCATTTCTGGTTGCAACCAATATTTCATCATTACCATTTGTCACAATTACAGAAATTAAACTATCGTTCTCTCTTAAGCCTATCGCTGTTAATCCACCTTTACGAATATTTGCAAAACTCATCATATCTGTTTTCTTAATAATACCCTCTTTTGTTATCATGACCAAATAACTATCTTTTGCAAACTCTTTTACAGGTATCATAGCTGTAATCGTTTCATCAGCAGAAATTTCAATTAAATTTACAATAGCATTACCTCTCGCTGTTCTACCAGCTTCTGGCACTTCATAGCCCTTTAAGCGATATACTCGTCCTTTATTTGTAAAAAACAATATATAGTCATGCGTAGAACCCAAAAACAAATCTTTTACAAAGTCTTCCTCTCTTGTATTCATTCCTACAATGCCTCGTCCACCTCTTTTTTGACTCTTATATGTCATTAGTGGTGTTCTCTTAATATAATTTAAATGAGACAATGTAAATACACTTGTTTCTTCATCAATTAAATCTTCATCTGCTATAACATCTACATGATGTACGATTTGTGTATAACGTTTATCCCCATATCTTGCTTTTACATTGCATAGTTCTTGTTTTATAACACCATAAAGCAATTTTTCATCTGCTAATATAGACTGATATTCTTTTATTTTTTCCATCAGCTCATTATATTCTTTGTCTATTTTTTCATGCTCTAAACCTTGCAAACGGCGCAATTGCATTTCTAATATCGCCTGTGACTGCACTTCTGACAATCCAAAACGCTCCATCAACTTTGTTTTTGCATTGTCATAGCTATTCCTAATAATACGAATTACTTCATCAATATTGTTTAATGCAATCCGCAGTCCCTCCAATAAGTGCGCTCTCTTTTCTGCCTTATCTAAGTCAAACTGTGTACGACGTGTTACTACTTCTTTTTGATGTTTTAAATATTCTTCTAAAATTTGCTTTAAATTTAATAGCTCTGGTTTATTATTTACCAATGCTATCATAATCACTCCAAAGCTATCTTCTAATTGTGTATATTTATACAGATTGTTTAATATTACATTTGCATTGGCATCTTTTTTTAATTCAATGACAATACACATTCCTTTTCTATTTGATTCGTCCCTAATGTCACTAATACCATCTACTCTTTTTTCTTTTACCAAATCTGCAATTTTCTCAATTAGTCTCGCTTTATTGACCTGATATGGAATTTCTGTAATAACAATACGCTCTCTACCATTTTGCATAGGCTCTATTTCAGTAACTGCTCTAACCCTTATTTTTCCCCTACCTGTACGGTAAGCTGAACGTATGCCATGTTTTCCTATAATCATTCCACCTGTAGGGAAGTCTGGACCTTTTATAATTTCCATTAATTCTTCTATGGTGGTTTCCTTATTTTCTTCCACATAGTTGTCAATCATTTTTACAACACCATCTACTACTTCTGACAAGTTATGAGGTGGTATATTTGTCGCCATACCAACAGCAATACCTGATGAACCATTGATTAACAAATTCGGTACTCTAGCAGGCAATACTGTAGGTTCTTTGACTTCTTCACTATAGTTTGGCACAAAATCTACTGTATTTTTATCAATATCAGCCAGCATCTCTGTGGCAATACGTGACATTTTTGCTTCTGTATAACGTTGTGCTGCTGCACTATCTCCATCTACAGAACCAAAATTGCCATGACCATCTACCAAAACATATCTCATTGAAAAGTTTTGTGCCATACGTACCATTGCTTGATAAATAGAACTATCTCCATGTGGGTGATATTTACCCATCGTATCTCCCACAATACGTGCTGACTTTTTATATGGCTTATTAGGCTCTAAATTCATTTCGCCCATAGAATATAGTATTCTTCTTTGTACTGGTTTTAAACCATCACGAGCATCTGGCAAAGCACGAGATACAATAACGCTCATAGCATAGTCGATATAACAATTTTTCATCTCATCTTCTATGTTAACGCCTACAATTTTGTCTATTTTATTTGTATTATCCATAACGATAGTAACGTCCTTTCTGCATCATTCCATTTACAAAACAAGATTATATATCCAAGTTTTGTACTTTTTCTGCATATTCTTGTATAAATTCTCGTCTTGGCTCTACTTTATCCCCCATAAGTCTTGTAAATATTTCATCGGCAGAAACCGCATCTTCTAAGTCGACACGTTTTAATATTCTGTGTTCAGGGTCCATTGTAGTATCCCAAAGCTGTTCCGCATCCATTTCTCCTAAACCTTTATATCTTTGTACTTCTTTTACGCCCTCTCGTCCAATCCTAGCATAGAGGTTTTCTAACTCCTTATCATCATACACATAATAATGCTCCTTATTCTTCTCTACGCGGTACAAAGGTGGTTGAGCAATATAAATATGCCCTGCTTTAATTAATTGTGGCATATGGCGGTAAAAAAGCGTCAGAAGCAATGTTCTGATATGTGCGCCATCTACATCTGCATCGGTCATAATTACTATTTTATGATATCTCAACTTTGTAATATCAAAATCAGTATCTACTCCTGTGCCAAAAGCAGTAATCATATTTTTAATTTCGTCACTATTTAATATTTTATCCATACGTGCTTTTTCCACATTCAATATTTTTCCTCTTAGTGGTAATATCGCTTGTATTTTTTGGTCCCTTGCTCCCTTTGCAGAACCTCCAGCAGAATCCCCCTCTACTAAATAGATTTCACAATTTTTAGGGTCTTTATCAGAACAATCTGCAAGCTTTCCTGGTAGTCGTGAAGTCTCTAAAACACTCTTTCTTCTTACCAATTCCCTTGCTCGTCTTGCCGCTTCTCTTGCCCTAGATGCTAACATACCTTTTTCAACAATCAATCTACCTATTGCTGGGTTTTCTTCCAAGAAATAGCTCAAATATTCATTGATTACACTTTCTACTGCGCCTTTTGCTTCGCTATTTCCTAATTTTGTCTTTGTTTGTCCCTCAAATTGTGGTTCAGCAACTTTAATGCTAACAATCGCTGCCAATCCCTCTCTGACATCATCTCCAGTTAGGTTTTTATCATTCTCTTTTAATATTCCTGCTTTTCTACTATAGTCATTTATCGTTTTTGTCATACCAGACTTAAAACCAATTAAATGCGTACCACCATCTGTTGTGTTGATATTATTTACAAATGTGTGTATACTTTCATCTGCTCCATCATTATGCTGAAATGCAACCTCTACTAAAACACCATCTTTTTCTCCTTCAGCATAAAAAATATTATCATACAACGCATCTCTATGCTGATTGATGTATGCAACAAATTCTTTTATACCACCCTCATAGTGGAAAGTTTTTTTCTGTTTTTTTGGCTCTCTTTCATCTTCTATATTGATTTTTAATCCCTTTGTTAAAAAAGCTGTTTCTCTCAATCTCTTTTTTAAAACATCAAACTGAAAAACAGTTTCTTCAAATATTTCTGCATCTGGTTTAAAATGAACATATGTTCCATGTTCTTGTGTCTCTCCTATTTGCTCTAGTTTTGTCATAACATGACCTTTTGCATACTTTTGTTCGTATTTTTTCCCATCTACACAAACTTGCACTACTAGCCATTCTGACAGAGCATTTACAACAGAAGCTCCAACACCATGCAAACCACCAGAAACTTTATATCCTCCACCGCCAAATTTACCACCAGCATGAAGAATTGTAAAAACAACTTCTACTGCTGGAATTCCTTTTTGTGCTTGAATACCTACAGGAATACCACGTCCATTATCTTTTACAGAAATCGTATTATCCTCGTGTATTATAACAGAAATTTCATTGCAATATCCAGCTAATGCCTCATCTACTGCATTATCTACAATTTCATATACAAGATGATGCAGCCCTTGCGCACTAGTAGAACCAATATACATACCAGGACGCTTTCTTACAGCTTCTAATCCTTCCAGAACCTGTATTTGACTTTCGTTATACTCTGATGACATATTTATTCTCTCCTTAAAAATAACAGGCTTAAATAAGCCCATAGGATACTTAAAGATTCTCTTTGTATATCAAAATAGAGAACTTCAAAAAGTTTACTTATTTTTTCTTTTGAAATAAAAATTAGAATTTTTATATTTTTCTAAAATATGTTTATTATTACTATTATTCCCTGAAAATGAACAAATCATTGCAAATTCATTTAATTCTATCTTTGTTATTATACCATTTATTTCAAAATTTCACAAGCAAAAAAAAGCCATTTATTTCAAGGCTTTTATATTATTTAGTAAATATACTATATAACAAGTTTTTTGCTTAAAAACAGTAAAAATATGCTACAAAAATACAACTTATTCCACTTTTTTAATTTCTCCTTTTTCTACATGAAAGAGATAGGCTTGCTTGACATAGCTTTTTATGACATCTTCTATTCCTGTACAAGTCAATACTGTTTGCAGTTGTCCTATGTTTTCCATTAAAAAGTTTTGGCGATTTTTATCCAATTCAGAAAGCACATCATCTAAAAGCAATATGGGCTTTTGAGTTGTCTCCTGCTCTATTAAATCAATTTCTGCTAATTTTGTAGATAGTGCTGTTGTTCTTTGTTGTCCTTGTGAACCATATTGTTTAACATCTTTCTCATTTACAAAAAACAATATGTCATCTTTATGAGGTCCTGACTGCGTTGACCCCATTAAAATATCTCTTTGTTGGTTCTTTATTAGTTTTTGCTGTAATTGATTTTCTGTGCTATTAGGTTTATATATGATTTCTAGCTTGTCTTTGCCCCCTGTAAGCTTACTTTGTTTATCACTGGCTATGTAATTCAATTTACACAAAAAATCTCTCCTAGCGCCAATAATACGCTTTCCTGCGTCTATTAACTGTTCATCCCAAACAAAAAGCGTTTCTTGTAACGCAGGCTTTTTTTGTATCTCCTTTAGTAAATTATTTCTCTGCTTTAATACTCTATAATATTTTTGCAAGTCATAGTAATATACTACATTCATTTGACAAATTTCCATATCCATAAAACGACGACGCTCTACAGGACCTTCTTTTACTAAATTTAAATCCTCTGGTGAAAATATAACAGCATGACAAGTACCAAACAATTCTCCTAATTTTTTTAAAGCAATACCATTTACAGCAATTCCTTTTTTGCCCTCTCTTTTTAAATGTACATCAATCCTATCTACACTATTTTTATTACGTACCAATACTTGTATATGGCTTTCTTCTGAATGAAATTCTATTAACTGACTGTCATTTCTCGTACGTAAAGACCGTCCAGAAGCACATAAGTACAATGACTCTAATAAATTTGTTTTTCCTTGTGCGTTTTCTCCATAAAAGATATTAATACCATCTTTTAAAAATAGTGTAATATCTTTTAAATTTCTATAACCTGTTAGAGATATTTTTTCTATATACATAAATTTCACCAAATTTAGGCAGTAGATGCCCCTAGCTTTCGCTATGGAGAGGAAACTGCCCTTTTCCTTTCTTTATAAATTTTTAATATTTTATTGCTTTTATCTAAATATTATAATATAATTATTTTAGTGAAAAGAGGTGAATATCATGTCTATTTTAACTAAAACGATTAAATTAAGGCTATATCCATCTAATGAACAAAAATTGTTATTAGACGAAATGTCTGAACAATATCGACTAGCCTGCAACTATGTTTCTGAAACTTGGTTTAATAATACAACTATGCCACTGAAATTTGCTCAACTGTGTGAGATTTTTTATTATGATTTAAGAAAACAATTTAACTTAAAATCTCAAATGGCAAGTTCTGTTATTAAAACGGTTATCGCAAGATATAAAACTGCGAAAGAACAGTTGAAACAAAATCCTTATCCATATCAAGACGATAATGGTAAATATCATTTAGTCAATCGTTCTTTAGATTGGCTTACGAAACCTATTTATTTTACTAGACCTCAAGTAGATTTAGTTAATATACGTGATTTTAGTTTTAAAGATAACTTTACTAAAATATCTCTCAATACCCTAGAGGGTAGAACAATTATGCCTTTTGAATCGAAACATTTTGGTCAGTATATTAACAACCCTAATTTTAAACTTGGTACTGGGAAAATAGTAAAAAACAAAAATAAATACTATTTTCATGTGCCTATTACATTTGAAATCGTTGATTTTGACAAAGCCAATGTAAAACACGTTGTCGGTATTGATAGAGGACTTCGATTTCTCATGACCACCTATGACGAAAAAGGTAACACCACTTTTTTTAGTGGTAAGGAAGTTCAAAACAAAAGAAATCAATTTGCTCATCAGTGTAAAGAACTACAAGCTAAATGTACGAAATCAGCAAAAAGAGCTTTAAAAAGACTTTCTGCAAGAGAGAACAGTTTTATGACTAATGTGAATCATAACCTTAGTAGGGCACTCTTGAATACTTATGGAAGTAATACTCTTTTTGTGATGGAAGATTTAACTGGTGTTTCTTTTGATGATAAAAATTTAAGTCGTTCTAAGAAAGAGAAATATAATCTTAGAAGTTGGAACTTTTATCAATTAGAACAAATGCTTATTTACAAGTCTAATGAAGTCGGTTCAGAAATCTTAAAAGTGGACGCTCATTATACTTCAAGCAGATGCCCTAAATGTGGCACTATCCATAAAACCAATAGACACCATGATAAACACGTTTATATTTGTAATAACTGTGGTTATCAATCTAATGACGATAGAATCGGTGCTATGAATATCTATCAACTTGGCACTGATTATATTAGTGGTGTTGAAAAACCTAAATTTGCAATTCAAAAACAAAAACAACTATATTAAAATAGGCTAGTTTGGTATACCCTTTCTAGTAACAGGGAGTGTCAGTCCCCTAACGTCAAGTTTTACTTGGTAATGTAGGAGGTTGTGAGGGAGATTTTTAAATCGTTTGTACCTCGTTGATACCTTAGAGTATCGACCTACTTACAAGCCCTTGCCTTTAGGCATGGGGTAACTGACCTCTTAACAATAAAGCAAGCTACAGCAACAACACTGTAGCTTAATTTTATTACTCTTTTACAATTTTGAATTTTCCTATGTCTTGTACTGTTACAATATCACCATGATGTACTTTTTTTCCTCTTTCTGTTACTACAACTCCATTTAATTCTACTATGCCATCTTGAATATACAGCTTTGCGTCAGAACCTTGTCCCACTACTCCTGCTAATTTTAATAGTTGCTGTAGTTTTATAAAATCTGTTTTAATCTTAATTTCTTCCATACTTCTCACTCCCTCTATTATAAGCGTAAAGGCAATATCAAATAACGAAACTCATCTGATTGCAATGATTTAATAATACAAGGACTCAGTGATGTTGTAAACTGTAAAGAAACTCTTTCCTCATCTACTACACGCAACACATCTATCAAATATTTAGGATTAAATGCAATTTGTAGAGCTTCTCCCTCTAATTCTATTTCGATTTCTTCGTATGCTGTGCCAATTTCAGCTTGTGCTTTTACTATCAATTTTTTTTCTGAAATATCTAGTTTTACTGGTGTTTTTTTATTATCTTTTGAAACAAGAGATGCTCTTTCTAATGTTTGCAAAAAATCATTTGTATTAACATTAAATTTGCTTTTATAGTCATCAGAAAAGCTTTGCTCATATTTTATATATTCTCCCTCTAAAAGTCGAGAAATAATAATGTTTCCATCAATATCAAATAACACTTGCTTGTCTGTTATATATAACAAAACATCTTTTTGTTCTGCACTTAAAATTTTATGAATTTCAGAAAGTGTTTTTGCTGGAATAACTACTTTTGTTTCTTTTGCACTTTCAGATAATTTTTCTTTTCTAAAAGAAATACGATAGCCATCTACAGAAACCACTTGTACACAATCATTTTTTAATTCCAACAATTCTCCTGTTAATATAGGCTTTGATTCTTCTTGTGCAACAGAAAAAATAGTTTGTCTAATCATATTTTTTAAGTCAGACTGAAACATTTTATATACATGTTTTTTTTCAACTTCAGGTAAAATGGGAAAATCTTCACCATTTTGTCCCATAATTTTAAAATCAGAAAAACCACATGATATGGATATTTCATATTTTGCATTTGTTTGTATTAAAACATTATCACCATTTACTTTTCTTATAATTTCAGTAAAAAGATGAGCATCGACAGCGATATATCCTTCTTCTTCAACTTTAGCTATAATAGGTGCTGATTGGATACCAATTTCTAAATCTGTTGCTGTTACAATAAATTTTTCTTTTGTCGCTGTTAGTAAAACACATTTTAATATGTCTAAAGTGGTTTTATTAGATACAGCTCTATTTGCAATAGTAAGTGCATTGAGAAGTAATTCTCTTGAACAATATAATTTCATAAATGTGGACAACTCCTTCTGTGTAAATGTTAATAACTAAGTAAGATTAATTTAGTAGTAGTAGGAGTAGGGGCTGTGGATAATGTGGATAACTTCTGAAAGTCGCATGGTTACAATAAAAACTAACATTTTTACCTGTGGATAACCCTGTGGATAAGCTGTGGATAACTTATTAAGTTATCCACATTATCCACAGGTAAATTTTATGCACAAAATTATCCACAAAATCATAAAAGTTATCCACAAAGTTATCCACAGATTTTACCGTAGTTATCCACAGCCTAATACCCCTTAATTTCTTCTTCTAATTCTGCTATTTCTTCTTGTAAAACAGCATCTTTTTTTAGAGATTTCTCAATTTTAGAAACAGCATAAATAACTGTTGTATGGTCACGCC
>CAMXTM010000007.1 GCA_947246775.1 uncultured Clostridium sp.
AGAGCTTGTGATGACTTTGACTATAGTTGTATGTGCGTGGGAGAAGAAACGGCAAAACAAGCAATACATGACATTAATGCGAAAGGTATGGAAGCAACCACAAAAGAAAAAAATAAATTAACGGTGTTGGAGATTGTTGTAGAATTTTATGCTAGAGGATTTCATTTTTTGCCGATTGATTTGTATAAATCAGATGCAAAAAAATTTATTATAGAGGGGAACGGATTGATACCACCTTTTCATTCTTTGCAAGGTTTGGGCGATACCGCAGCACAAAGTATTGTAGAGGGTAGAGAAAATGGGGGAGAATTTAAGACAATAGAAGAATTTAAATTGAGGACTTCTGTTGGAAAAACATTGATAGAATTGCTAAAAGAAAATGGTGTGTTAAAGGGAATACCAGATACAAACCAGTTATCGTTGTTTATGAACTAAAAAAAGAGTCCTGCTAGTGTTATAGTAGGACTCTTTTTTTTAGCCATTTTGGAAATAGTTTATTATAAAATCAATTACTTTTTTTTGTTTACCACAGCGAGGACAAGTATACATACCACAATAATAGGACAATATTTTGATACTTTTTTCTTCTCCCAGCATAGAAAGAATAGCGCTTAACCAAATAAAAGTGTCATCAAAAGAGGACTTATCCCATTGATTTGGTTGATATACCGCAGGGGTAATTTGGCTAAGTTCTTTTTTGCTTGAAAAAGAATAAGATAATTCTTCATTACAGTATTCGCAATTGCTGCACAAGATATAAAATGTATCCCAAGCAGACAGCGTTAGAATATAGGCGAGATATTTGTCACCTAATATTGCTAAAATAGAGGTACAAAATTCTGATTTTTCAATAGAGGACATTTGTTTTAATAAATCTATGTGTTCAAAAAGAAAATCTTTTGTTTTTTGCTGTAAGATAGCAATACTTTCTGTATAGCTATCTAGTATTGTTTGGTCTACATTTTCCTTTGGAAAATGATTTTCAGGAATATCTGTTGCAATACAAAAACCCACTTGTGAAATAATATAAAATTGTTCTAAAAAGTCATTTTTGTATTTGTCAAACAGTTGTATAATGTAAGGTAGTGCAATATAGGTAGCACTGTAAAAACTCATTTGATGACTTAGATTTTCAAATAGATTTTCAAAAGCAATAGAGTAATCTGAATCATGATTTTTTTTGTAAAAAAGATGTTTTTCGCTTGTCAAGGTCATGATTTCGTCTTTTATGTTTCCGTAAGCTCCTCTATAGGTTTCCCATAGAGGAGAATTAAAATCAACTAAATTCATTTTCTTTCCTTTCTGTTACTTATCTTAATAGGCTAGGTTTTATATTATTCATTTTCATTTTGCGATTGTACTTTTTTTATAATTTCGTCCATTGAAATAGGAGTATAATTTGTTCTTTCTACAGATACACAATAATGCTGACTACTGTATGTTTTAAACATTGGGGAATTATGGATATGTCCAAAAATATTTGCATAGGGCATATTGTTGTTGACATACATTGGCTCGTGCGATAATATCCAGAAATCATTTAGTATAATAGGTTTATCATATACTTCTATAAAACCAACATCACGGTAATATTGGTTGCTGTGCTGGTCATGATTTCCTTTTACAAGATATTTTTTGCCCTTTAATTGGCTTAATATAAAAGATTCATTATTGTTCGCCCCAAAGTCACCAAGAAGATAAATAATGTCATTGTCTTTTACAGCACTATTCCATTTTGCAATCAGTTCTTGATTCATTTCTGCTGCATTTTGAAATGGTCTATTTTCATATCTGATAATATTTTCATCTGAAAAATGTGTATCTGCAATAAAGTATATGGTCATGTTGCACACCTCTTAAATAAGATTATCTTCTATAAATTTATTTATTTTATTCATAAAATCTTTTAACATCATTTGTGTTGGTTTACTGGAATTATAGTATAACTCTTTTATCCGTTTTATCATTTGGGGATTATGGAGTAAAAAATCTATGGTTTCCTTAGAAATAAAGTCTCTTAAAGAGTCTAAACTAATTTCAAGAAGCTCATCATCATCTGTATTGAGTAATTCCAATAAAACGGATAACTCATATGGATTACTATTATCATATAAACAATAGGCAAGCCTTTTTTTCCATTCCATATCTTGTTTGGATAATCGTTCCAATAATAATTTCCAATCGTCATCTGTAAAATGAGAAATTATATCTTGCGCAATATCTACTCCCTCGTCATACCAATAATTAGGATAAAAATATCCTGATAAATATTTTTCGAGTTCGTCATACATTGTTTATTATCTCCTTAATATAATAAATATGTTTGTAACTTTTTAAAAATATATGATTATTTGTCTAAATATTCTCCTTCATTGACATCTAATGCTTCTACTAGAGGAATTTCCGTATTTTTTTCTAAAAATGTATTCATAGTGTAATTGTTTGCAAATAGAAAAAGAGGTCTTTCAAATCTGTCATAAACAAGTGTAGAGCGAGTAGAAACATAATTTTTTAAATCAATATCTTTAGAAATAGTAGAAGAAACCCATCTAGCTACACTGTAATCTAAATCTTCCATGCGCACCTCTGAATTATATTCATTTTTAAGGCGATATTCAAATACCTCAAATTGAAGTTCACCAACTGCACCTAATATTACATCATAATATTCGTTATGGTAAACTTGTATTGCACCTTCCTGAGCAAGCTGAGCAACACCTTTTTGGAATTGTTTTGCCTTTAAGGAGTTGACAGGGTGAACTCTCTTAAAAAATTCTGGCGGAAAGGTGGGAAGTGGCTCAAAAAATATTTTTTCTTTGCTTGTGGTTAAGGTGTCGCCAATTTGATAATTGCCAGTGTCATAAATACCAATGATATCACCTGCGAATGCTTTTTCTACAGTTTCTCTTTCATTTGCCATAAGTTGAGTAGATTGACTTAATTTAAACTGCTTGCCAGTGCGGGAAAGGGTTACATTCATGCCTCTTTCAAACGTACCAGAACAAATGCGTAAAAAAGCAAGTCTGTCTCTGTGTGCAGGATTCATGTTAGCTTGAATTTTAAAGATAAAGCCACTGAAAAAGTCGTCTGTAGGCTCTACTGTTCCTGTTACTGTTTTTCTTGCACCTGGTGCAGGAGACCACTCTAAAAAGTGATTTAAAAATGGAGTAACACCAAAATCGACTAAAGCAGAGCCAAAAAATACAGGGGAGAGTTTTCCTTGTTTGATTGCCTGTAAATCAAATGCGTTTCCAGCACCATCTAATAATTCGATTTCGCTGCGAAGTATGTCAATGTTTGATTCACTAATAATACCGTCTAACTTGTCGCCATAGACACCGTTTGCACCTAAATCAATAACATCATTTTTTCTGTATACAAATACTTTGTTTTCTAACCTGTCATAGATTCCCTCAAAGGTTAAACCATTTCCAATAGGCCATGTAACAGCAGTGGAGGGAAGTCCAAGTGCATCTTCTAAGTCTGCCATGCAGTCAAGAGGGTCTTTTGATTGTCTGTCTAATTTGTTTATAAAGGTAAAAATAGGAATTTGACGCATACTGCATACTTTAAAAAGTTTTTCTGTTTGTGCTTCTACACCTTTTGCGGCATCAATTACCATAACAGCACTGTCTACGGAGGTTAGTATACGGTATGTGTCTTCACCGAAATCGTTGTGTCCAGGTGTATCCATAATAGAAACGACTTTGTCGTTATATTCAAACTGCATAACAGAAGAAGTAACAGAAATACCTCTTTGTTTTTCAATTTCCATCCAGTCAGATTTTGCAAATTTTTGATTTCTTCTAGCTTTCACTGTGCCTGCTTCTCTGATAGCACCACCATGAAGAAGTAATTTTTCTGTTAATGTTGTTTTACCAGCGTCAGGGTGAGAAATGACACCAAAAATACGTCTTTTTTGTATTATTTCTTGATTAACCATATCAATTAATTTCCTTTCTTTGTCTTTTTGCCATTATTCTATTGTAACCGAAATAGGAAAAAAAGAAAACAGAAATATGCCATTTATCGCAAAATTTTGCAAAAAAAAGCCCCATAAGTTTATTAAAAACTTGGGACTTTTTAGATTATTCCATATTTTCTAACATATCCATAATATTGATTGTGTTACCATTTGGCTGTGATAATGCTTTTTGGTCTGTAGCTTCCATAGTCATGCCGCAATTAAATATCATAGTTAGTACATCTGGTACAGTTAAGTTAAATGTTACTGTTGCATTGTTGTCATTTTGATTTGCGGATATTGTAACATAATTTGTGCCAGAGATACCAGCAGAAATATCCATATTGTAGCCAGTAATTACTTCACTTGAGCCTAATATTTTGAGTGTAAGGTGAATGTCAGAACCATCTTTGCTAAAGTCAAATTGAGAAACATAACCATCTGCTTGTTGTTGGAAAGCACTGTCTCCAAAGAGAGTTACAAAAACAACAGCAGCTTGTTGAAATTCTTCGTAATCGTCTATACTGGTTAGTGGCACAGAAGCTAATACATTTTTGAGGTATGACTCAAAATTAAAAGTGCTTTCTTTTACTGATTTTACTAATTCAGCAAAATCAATGTCCATACCCATAGAAGAATACATTTCATTTAAGTCCATATAGTACCAAGCGTCAGCGTCCATGTCAGCAAGTGCAAACAGTGGGCATTGTAAATAAATTTTTCCAGTAGAAACATCTGTAATATAATTGATTTCTACATTTTCTAGTGCATTTACAATAGCATTTGCCATTTCTGAAGTTTCTTCATCAGGTGCTTCTGTTGCAATGTATTTTTTCAATCCTTCTGTATTTAATTGCATAGCAAGAGACATATTTTGTTTGTCCTGTTCTGAAATACCCTCTAATGTGCCAGAAGCAGTAATTGGCATAAGTTCTGCTGTTGTTTCGTTGTAAGGCATATTTAACTCAAAAGAGAAAGTGCCTTTAAAAACGTAAGGTTGCTCAGCAAAATTTTTGTTGTATTCCATATAGCGGTTCATAATAGAAAAAGAGCCAGCATCTGCTAATAATTTGTCTGTATCAATGAGTAAAGCTGTTTTTTGCTCGTCGTCCCAACCAACAGGATAATCAAAAGCCTGACCTAAAAAACGGACTGGTATGTAAGTGTTACCAGAAGAAATTACCATAGAGGTTTCTAAATTTTTTTCTACACCATCTTTTGTAACAGTAACATTGGTTTCTCCAGGGTGAAATTGAATTGTGGTATCACCTCTTGTTGCTGTTGTTAAATGTTGTGTATCATCGTATGATATTTCAGCACCCATTTGTTGCAAAGTGTCACGAAATGGAACAAATACACGGTCTTTACGATTAATTGGTTTTAAATTGTCAAAAACGATTGTTTCCCCATTGATTTGCAACTGAATATCATCATTTTCTGCTGCCCAAGTTGTAACAGAGATACCTGCTGTCATTGTCATAGCAGTAATTACAGCAGCGAATCGTCTCCATATTTGCTTCATTATATAAATACCTCCTTTTTGTTTTAGATATGGTTTGTATATTGATTAGTATAACATGATAATGGTGTAAAAACAACGTTAATATCAAAACAAGGTAATGGAAATACTGACAAAAAATGATAAAAACAGCATAATATGATATTAAAATAATGTCATTTATTTTAGTATACCATTTCTATCTACAATACGTGTAATAGCAGAAAAAACACTATCATATAAATAATCGTAGGCTTTTTCACTAAAATGCACACCATCATCTTGAAATAAAGAAGTATATTCTTCTTCTGTTTCATATTTTAGTATAGAAAACAAATCAATGATAGGGCATTGGTATTGCTCAGCAACTTTTTTTACAATATCACCATATTTTTGCACTCTATCTGTTGTAGTAAATGGGAAAAAATCTGTATCTACAACGGGAGGAGGTGTAATCAAAATAACAATAGGGTGACAGTGATGTAAGCCTGTGTGATTGTTGTGATTTTGTATTTGCTCCACAATGCTACAAAGATTTTTTTCATATTCATAAGGTGTACGATATTGGTCTTCTAGCAAACAACTATCATTAGAACCAAAAAGGATAAAAACAATATTGGGATGGTAGTCTAAAACATCTTTTTGAATACGCTCAAGAGCTTCTCTTGTAGTATCACCATTTACACCACTGTTTTCTATTTTCCAGTTGACACTGGGATAGCATTGAGGCAAAAAAGACTCCAAACGCCTAGTGTAAGTACATTTTTTACTTACACCATAACCAAATGTAATACTGTCACCAAAAGCAACAATTGTTGTTTGTATCATGTGGCTCTCCTCCTTAAAAATATATTATAATGATGCTAAAAAACTATAAAAGTTTGGGAAAGAAATAT
Source organism: uncultured Clostridium sp. (assembly GCA_947246775.1). GTDB lineage: Bacteria > Bacillota > Clostridia > Lachnospirales > Anaerotignaceae > Coprocola. Next base: position 6,359 of record CAMXTM010000007.1, read on the forward strand.
CAGCACATTCTGCACCTGTAATTATTGTCTGTCCAGAAGCACGACAGCCTGCTACAGCCATAGACATAGCAATACGATGGTCGTTATAACTTTCTGTAATGCAACCTTTTAATGGTTTTCCTCCATGTACTATCATACCATCTTCTGTTTCTGTGATGTCTGCGCCAAATTTTTTTAGTTCTGTAATGACTGTTTTGATGCGATTAGATTCTTTTACTTTTAGTTCTTGAGCATCTTTAATAATGGTAGTACCTTTTGCATAACAGCCAGCCACAGCAATAACGGGAATTTCATCAATTAAACGAGGAATGTCTGCACCGCCTATTGTTGTGCCATGTAGAGCAGAAGATTTTACAATAATGTCGCCTATTTTTTCACCATTTACTATTTTTTCATTTTCTATAGTGATATTAGCACCCATAGCTTGTAGAGCATCAATAATACCTGTACGAGTTTCATTGATACCTACATTTTTTAATGTAATCATGCTGTTTTGGCAAATGCAACCCATCACAATGAAATAAGCAGCAGAAGAAATGTCAGCAGGTACAACAATTGTTTTACCATAAAGTTCTGCTACTGGTTTGCAATGAATTTCATTTCCTATTTTTTGTATATCTGCCCCCATATAACGTAACATAATTTCAGTATGGTCACGAGTAGATTCTGGTTCTATGACAACAGTTTCTCCTTTCGCAAAAAGTCCTGCTAATAATATAGCACTTTTGACTTGAGCGCTTGCCATAGGTAATATATATTTGATACCTTTTAGAGATTGTCCTTGTATTGTAAAAGGAGCAAATAATTTTTCATTATCATTGCCCTTTAATACTGCACCCATTTCACGTAATGGTATAGCAATACGATTCATAGGGCGTTTTTGTATAGAACTGTCTCCAGTTAAATGGCTTGTAAAGTTTTGTGCCGATAATATACCACTGATTAAGCGTAATGTTGTACCACTGTTGCCTACATCAAGTGTTTCTGTTGGTGCTGTTAAGCCATGTAGTCCTTTTCCATGTACAATTATTTTGTCATCAAGTTGTTCTATTGTAATACCAAGTTTTCTAAAACATGATATAGTAGAAAGACAATCTTCTCCCATTAGAAAACCACTTATTTCTGTAATTCCTTTCGCTAATGCGCCAAACATAATACTTCTGTGAGAAATAGATTTATCACCAGGCACAGTAATGACAGCATTTATATTTTTTTTAGGTGTTATAATTTGATTCATTTATATCAATCCTTTACAAAAACGTCATAATTTAGGTCATGAAGCAAAGAAATGCTTTTTTGTCTGTCTTCTTCTGTATCAAAAGCAAAATATAAAGCACCTTGTTCTTGTTCTCTGTTGTTGACAATGCTCATATTTTTGATATTAATACCATGACTAGAAAATAGTACGGCAATAATAGCAATACTACCAGGACGATCTAATACATCTACAGTAATTTCATATCGTTTAACAAAACTCTTTGGTGTAACAGAGTGGAAAGAATCTCTATAAACTCTTGCTATATCAAAATAGTCATGAATATAGTCATATTGTTCTTCTGATAATTTTTCACGGATATTTTTTATTACCATTTCAAAAGAAGAAAGCACGTTTAGTATTTGTTGTTTGTTTTCCATACAAATCCCCTGCCACATATCAGGACTAGAAGAAGCGATTCTTGTAATATCTTTAAAACCACCTGCTGCTAATAAATGCATATGTTGGTTTGGTGTATCTAAGTTTTTAACATTGTGGACAAGAGCCGATGCAATAATATGAGGTACATGGCTGATAGAGGCAACAATGTAATCATGCTCTTTAGGAGAAAGCGTAACAACAATAGCACCAGTGGACTGTATAAAACTTGAAAAAGCATTTACTGTTTCTTTTGGTATAAAGTCATCTGGCGTTAAAATGTAATAAGCATTTTCAAAAAGATGTTCTTTTGAAGCATTGTAACGAAAGCGCTCAGAGCCTGTCATAGGGTGTCCACCTATATATATAAATTTTTCAGAATACTGTTTCATTTTTTGATATAGTTGCCATTTTGTGCTGCCAACATCTGAAATAATACAGTTTTTTGATACAAAAGGAAGTAATTTTTCTGTATATTCTATAATGTTTTGTACAGGTGTACAAATAAATATGACATCACAATTTTCAAATATGTCTGTAATTTCTGTAGCATATTCATCAATGACACCTTGTTTTTTTGCTTCTAATAAAACATCTTCATGACGATTAAATGCAACAATAGTTTTGATAGATGTTCTGTTGCGAAATGCTTTTGCAAGAGAACCACTAATTAAACCAAGCCCTACAATGCCTATTTTAGAAAACATATTTAAAACTTCCTTCCTGCTAACTGAATGTATGGTCTTAGCTCATCACAAAGTGCTTTAAAATCTTCTGGATTTAATGATTGAGAACCATCAGACATTGCAGCGACAGGATTTGGGTGAACTTCAATTTCAAGACCATCAGCGCCAATAGCAACAGCAGCACGACTTAAAGGAGCAATATAGTCACGAACACCAGAAGCATGACTTGGATCTACAATAATAGGCAAATGAGTTTTACTTCTTAAAACAGGAATTGCACTAATATCTAATGTATTTCTTGTACTTGTTTCATAAGTACGGATACCTCTTTCACAAAGGATTACTTTTTCGTTTCCTTCACTCATGATATATTCTGCGGCATTGAGCCATTCATCTATTGTAGCGGAGAGTCCTCTTTTTAATAATATAGGTAAGTCAGACTTTCCAACTTCTTTGAGTAATTCAAAATTCTGCATATTTCTAGCACCAATTTGCATAATGTCTACATATTTTACAGCAGTTTCAGCAGCTTTGCAGCTAGTTACTTCTGTAATAACAGCCATACCTGTTTTTTGTTTAATATCTGCCATATAACGTAAACCTTCTTCTTCTAAACCTTGAAAAGAGTAAGGAGAAGTACGAGGTTTATATGCGCCACCTCTTAATATTTGAGCGCCTGCATTTTTTGCTGCAATAGCAGAAGCCATAAGTTGGTCATAACTTTCAATAGCACAAGGTCCTGCCATAATAATGAAATTGTCACCGCCAATTTTTATACCATTTACATCAATGATAGTAGGCTCGGGGTGAAATTTCAAATTTGCCACTTTGTAAGTTTCACTAATAGATACAAGCTTTTCAACACCTGGCATAAGCTGAGGGTTTTCTGCTAAAAATTTAGATTTATCACCAACAACACCTATAATTGTAATAGATGCACCTCTAGAAAGGTGAGCATCTAATTCTAAAGAGTGTAACTTTTGAATAATGGCTTGTATATTTTCTTCTGTTGCTGATTGCTTCATAACAACTATCATGTTATTATTCCTCCTTTGATTAAGTCATAAAAATGGATTTTATGTATATTTTACTATTGGAAATAATACATGTCAATCATAGGATAATTTTCTATTTGTATAGAATTTTCTCTATACATATATGCGAATACAACATTTAAAGTTGACTGTCTGTAAGAGCGACTAATATAAGCTTTTTTATCTGTATTATAAAAACTAGCAGTCCAATTGTTTGAGTTTTTATCAATTCTGGAAACATTGCAAGGATTGATAATATAACAACGGTGGGATTGTATTAAAGTATTGTCTGGTATCAATTCTAAAAAATGTTGAAAAGTTATAGGTAATTCTGTAGATAAATTATCTTTTGTGCAAATGGAAACTTTTCTATTTTTAGCCTCTGCAAATAGTATATCATCTATTTGAAATCGATAAGAACAAGAGGAATAATTTAATTCTAATGTTTTTTTATAACTTGTTTTGTACATATTGTAATAAAAATCAATATATTCAATAAAATTGTTAGATATTTTTTTAGTAATAGGGAGTAGAACAGATTGAAATGGCTTTAATTGAAAGAAAGCGTCAAACAAATACTCTCTACTTTCTGAAAAAAGTATCATAGGATAATTTGCATATTTTGAATCACTCTGAATTTTTTTAATAAATTGAATAATATAGCGAGGGTTTTTGTCTAAATAAAACATAAAAAGATGAATTTGTTCTATTAAAGAATTTATTTGTTCAAATTTAGAGATAGCATCAAAAGAATTATAGGTATAAGTTTTTATGTTGTATTTCTCTTTTGGGAAAAAAGTGTCAAAAATTAGTTTAGTTTCTTTTTCAAAAAAGCATTGTAATATAGTAAAAGAGTAAATGGGAATCGCCTCCAAAAAAATATTATTATAGAAACAAGAATTGATAATAAAAATAAATTAGAACATTATGAAAGAATTTTATCACATTTCATTACAACTGTACAGTAAATATTTTATACTTGTCATATTTTAGAAAGGGATTGCATAAATATAGACAATAAAAAAAGAGCTTTTTTATGCTGTGTATGAAAACTATTTGTAACATAAATATAAAAACTATTTACAAAAGAAGGGGATAACATATGGAAATAAAAAAATTGCTTATACGAACATTTGGGGGGAATTTAAAACAAATAGTGGAAGCAATGGAAGAAAATTTTTTAAAAGAAACGGAAGAAATTCGTATTAGAATAGGAAAACCACTATTTATTTTTGTTAAGAAGAAAGAATATTTTGTAAAACTTGATGGAACTGTTAGTCATAAGGAAGAAGAAGCATATTTTGTAGAAAGTAATGATGTGCGTCATACATTAGAAAAAGCGAGTAAATATTCGATGTATGCCTTTTCAGAGGAAATAAAAAATGGCTTTTTGACAATAGAAGGAGGACATAGAATTGGCATTGTGGGGAGAGCAGTTGTAGAAAATGGACTAGTTAAGACAATACAAAATATTAGTGCATTGAATGTAAGGATTGCACATGAAGTAAAAGGCTGTAGTGATATTGTGTTGCAGTATGTAGTAAAGAAAGGAAATTTTTATAATACACTTTTGATTTCGCCACCTGCTTGTGGAAAGACAACACTTTTAAGGGATATGGTAAGACAGTTAAGTAATGGTAAAAAGGGACTTTTTTTGGGACAAACTGTTGGTGTGGTAGATGAAAGAGGAGAAATTGCAGGTTGTTATAAAGGAATTGCGCAAAATGATGTTGGAATTAGGACAGATGTTTTGGATTGCTGTCCTAAAGCGGAGGGTATGCTAATGTTGGTAAGGAGTATGTCACCGCATATTATTGCTGTAGATGAAATTGGAAGGAGGGAAGATTTTGTTGCAATAGAGAGTATTGTCAATGCTGGTATACAGTTAATTTGTACAGTACATGGAAATAGCTTAGAGGATATTAAACAAAAGGAAATATTAGGAGATATGGTAAAAAGAGGAGTTTTTCATACGATTATTGTGCTTACTGGAAAACAAAGAGCAGGAGAAATTGAAACGATTTATAATGAAAAATTAGAAATCGTTTATCAAAAATAGGGAGAGGTTGTATGTTTTTACAGTTGATAGGAGCTTTGATTGTGGTGTTAAGTTGTACTGTAGTAGGTATTTGTTTTGGAAAGAAAATAGTATATAGAGTAGAGGAATTGGAGCAAATGCAAAGAGCAATGATAATGTTAAAAAATGAAATAGATTATTTGGCGATATCTTTGCCAGAGGCATTGCAAGAAATTGGTGCAAAATGTAGTAATGAGATAGAAAATTTATTTTTTAAGATAGCGAAAGAAATGGAAAAAAGAGAGGGAGAAAAAGGAGAAGAAATATGGAAAAAAGCGGTTTTAGAATGGAAAGAGAAGACATATTTGGAAAAACAAGATGTTGATGCAGTAATTTGTGTTGGTTTGTCAATGGGATATTTGGATATAGAGCAACAAAGAGCAAGTATTGATTTGTTTTTAAAATATATAGAAATGACATTAGAAGAATTAAATCAAAAAAAGAAACAACAACAAAAATTATATTCTAGTATGGGAATATTGATAGGAATGTTGATTGTAGTAGTATTGTTGTAAGAATGAAAAAAGGAGGATAAAAAGTTTATGGAGATTCATATTGTGTTTCAAATTGCAGCAGTTGGTATATTAGTTGCGGTGTTAAATCAGGTACTTGTAAGAGCAGGACGAGAGGAACAGGCTATGATGACAACATTAGCGGGGCTTGTGGTAGTACTTTTTTGGGTAATACAGTATATTAGTAGATTGTTTGATACAGTGCAGACATTATTTCAGATATGAAAAACCGTTTGTATATTTGATAATCAAGCTTTTTCTGCGTTACTTTGTAATGTTAGGTCAAAGCTTTCATGAACGTTAAATATACTCACTAAAGAGGTGAATACATATGAATATAGCACAAATTGTTGCAGTAGGATTAGTTGGAACAGTGCTTTGTATTATGATAAAAGAGCAAAGACCCGAGATAAGTCTGTTGATAGCAGTTGCGACAGGTGTTTTGATATTTATTTCTGTGTGTGACAAATTGAAAATATTGCTTTCACTTTTAGAAGAAACAGCAGAAAAGGCAGGAGTAAGCGAGGGATATTTTGCTATTGTGTTAAAAGTAATAGGAATTGCATATTTGGCACAATTTGGTATGCAGTTGTGTATAGATGCAGGGCAAACAAGTATTGCAGGTAAAATTGAACTGGCGGGAAAAATTATGATAATGGTAGTTTCTGCACCTGTGTTAATGTCGTTGCTAGATGTAGTAATTAGTTTAACATAGGGGGCATATGAATGAAAAAAGTAAGTATAATGTTTGTAGTATTGTGGTATTTTGTTTTTTTTACTGTTGGAGTAAAAGCAGAACAAATAGAACTTTCTGAAGAAGATACAGAAGAAGTATTGATACAGCAAATAGAGAAATTGCCATTAGCTGATGTAGAAAAAGAAATAGAGCAGATTTGGGAAAAAAGGGAATTGCCCTCGTTTGGGGAGTGTATTAAAAAATCCATTTTAGAGGGAAGTTTTATTAATTTTGAAGAATTGTTTGGGTTGCTGATACAAAAATTGTCTGGAGAGATTATGACACAAATTGCTGTAGTAAAGAAGATAATATTTGTAGTGTTGTTAAGTGCGATATTAAAAAATATAAATGCTTCTTTTGCTATGAAATCGGTAGGAGAATTGGGTTTTTATGTCTGTTATATGGTGCTTATTGTTGTCATTACGGCTGCATTTTATAGTCAAACAGATATGGTTGGAAATACAATAAGAGATGTTGAAACATTTTTTAAAGCGATGCTGCCTGTTTTTGTAACATTGTCAATGACATCAGGGGGATATGGACAAGCAACGGTTACAGCACCAGCAGTTATGGCGGGAGCAGGAATATTGACACATATTGTTTGTAATGGGATATTACCTGCTGTTGTGATGACAGCATCTCTTGAAATGATTAATCATATATCAGAAAAACCAATGTTAGAGCGTTTTACAAAATTGTTTCAGGGGGGGATATCATGGGGAATGAAAGGTATAGCGTTTTTGTTTGTGGCATTGCTTTCACTGCAAAAATTGGGAGGAAGTGTATTAAGTCGAGGTATAGGAAAGACAGCAAAAGCAGTTGTTACATCTGTTCCCGTTGTAGGTGATGTTATGGGGGGAGCAGTAGATACAGTAGGGGCATTGATAGGCATGATAAGAGGAGGAACATTGATTACTGTTGTTATATTTATGGCATTGATTTGTGCGGTACCATTGATACGTCTGTGTATTATGATATTGATATATAAATTAACAGCGGCAGTAGTAGAGCCGATTTGTGAGAGTCGGCTTGTAAAATGTATTAGTAGCGCAGGAGATTTTTCTGTATTGCTATTTGGAGCGTTGTTTTTGGTGGAAAGTATGTTTTTGTTTTCTGCTGTATTGCTGTTAACATTTTTTTAATAAAGAGAGGAGCAATAGGAATGTTAGAGGCTTTTTCAGCATATATAAAAAACATAGCAGTATTTACATTGTTTGCTGCATTTGCGGAGCTGCTTATACCAGAGAACAATTTTAAGAAATATCTTAGTTTTGTAATGGGAATGCTTTTGCTCACAGCGATTTTAAAGCCTATGTTTTCTATATTTCAGAGAGGAAATGATATAGAGTTGCAGACAATGCAAAAAATGGTATCTGTTTGGGCAGAAGAATATCATGTAGGAAATGGAATACAGCAACAATGGAGTGATGAAATGATATTGGATATTTATAAAAGAGAACTAGAACAAAAATGGACAGAGGAATTAAGAGACAAATTTTACGCAAAAGAAGTTTCTGTAATAGCGGAAATTTCCGAACAAGCAGGGAAGTATGGTGAAATTATTTCTGTCAAAATTGTTGGAGGGGAAGAAAAGGGGGAGGAGATGAGAAAATATATGGAAAGTAACTATGATGTAGAAAAGATTTTAGTAGAATAATGTTTTTTGTACTACATATGAAAAACCGTTCGTATATTTGACAATCAAGTTTTTCCTGCGTTACTTTGTAACGCTAGGTCAAAACTTTTATAAGCGTCAAATATACTCACTAAAGAGGTGATTTTTACATTGGATAAAAAGAATTGGGCAAAAGAGTTATTTCGTCCAGAAAATAAAAAAGCACGAATGAATTTGTTTACAGCGTTTTTGGTAGGAGTATTGCTTTTATTGATGAATCAATTTTTTTTTAATAAACCAGAGGCAGAAATAGATGTAATACCACAAATTGAGGAACAAATGGAGCAAAAAGAAAGTAGTATAGAAAAAGAAATAGAAAAAAGATTAGAAAGTGTTTTTTCAAATATGAATGGAGTGGGGCAAGTAAAAGTAATGGTAACAATGAAAAATACAAAAGCATCTATATTAGCGAAAGAAGAAAGGAAAGAATATGAAATTACAGAAGATGGAGAAAAAAAGAGAACACAAACACAAAAAGAAGAAAATACAGTTGTAATGTCTGAAGATAATAGAGGAACAAGAACACCAGTAGTTGTACAAGAAACCATGCCAGAAATAGAGGGAATTGTAATTGTGGCAGAGGGGGGAGATGATGCAGTTGTAGTACAAATGTTATCAGAGGCATCGCAAGCCCTTTTTAATGTACCAGCACATAAAGTAGCAGTATTAAAAATGAAATAAGGAGGAAAAAAATATGTTTGTAGTAAAAAGGAATCAAGTAATTGTAACAGCGTTGGCTGTTATGGTAGCAGTAGCAGGGTATTTGAATTTTACAGAAAGTAGAGCAAGTGAGGGAACAAAGACAGCTATGTCATTAAATGAGGAGGGTGATGCAGTCGCTTTGCTAGATGATTTTTCTGTATTACCAGATACAGACCCTAATGAGATGGCAGAGGGAAGTATGGAAGATTTAGACCCAATTACAGCAGAGGTAAATATAGCAGAGGCATCTACTACAACAGGAGATGGAGCGGCTGTGTTTGTAAATGCAGAAGAAAATGCAGGGGTAGTAGAATCATCTACATTTTTTGCGGAAGCAAAATTAGATAGAGAACAAGCGAGAGCAAAACAAAAAGATATGTTAACAGAAATGATGAATAATGAGAGTGTAGATGGAGAACAAAAGGCAGCTTGTGCCGATAATATGTTAGAGCTGCAAAAAAGAATAGAAAAAGAAACAGCAGCAGAAGCCATGATAGAATCAAAAGGATTTAAAGAAGCGTATGTGCGTATTGATGATGAAACAGTAGATGTTGTAGTAGATAAAGAGGAATTAACAGATGCAGAAGTAGCACAAATTGAGGATATTGTAAAGAGAAAAACAGGATTTGAAGCGGACAAAATAAGAATTAGCCCATTAAAGAAAACAAAATAAATACATAAATAGAAAAAGATTTTTGTATATACGCAAAAATCTTTTTCTATATTGAAATATTATTTTTTTGCACTGAGTTTAATATTAACATCGGGTGGTATAGTATCTTTAATTTCTCCGTTTGCGCCCTCAAATTTTTTAATATTTTGTCTTACTAAAAAAAGAATATGGCTGTTTATAGAACGTCCCTCATAATCAGCAACAAAATTTAATTTTTTTAGCATTTCTTCCTCTATACGAATGGAAACACTTTTAACAGCCATAGAACCACCCCCAAAAAATAAATATATAGTATATTTATTATATAGCTGTTATACACTTTGATGTTTGAAATAGATATATAATAAATACATTATGATGTTAAAAAATTGAAAAAAAGGGGGAATAATGATGAAAATTGCTGTAATCGGTTCAAGAGGGTTGCATATTGATAATTTGGGAGACTATATACCAGAAGAGGTAACTGAGATTGTATCAGGGGGAGCAAAAGGAATAGATAGTTGTGCTAGAGAGTATGCTGAAGCACATCATATAAAATTGACTGAATACTTGCCAGAATATAAAAAATATGGGCGATATGCTCCACTAAAGAGAAATCTTGCGATTATTAAGAATGTTGATGTCGTTTTGGCATTTTGGGACGGGAGTTCAAAAGGAACGAAATTTGTAATTGATAATTGTAAAAAGAATAATGTAACAGTTGTTGTTACGATAATAGAGGGTCAGCAATTTATTCACTAAAAAAAGGGTAGAATAGGTTGCTGATTTTCGGTTAAATATGAGAAAAAGGCATAAAAATAATCGTAAATGATGTTAAGTATAAAAAAGGGAGAGAATAAAAGAGCGAAAAAGGGGATATTTTTGTATAAAAAATAGTGAAAAAGGGGACAAGTTTTGACAAATTTCTTGTACAAGCCATGATATATTGTGTATATCCTAAATTGTAGCAAGGAGGTAACAAAAAAATGCAGTTTCTTTTTAATGATGACAGCAATTTATATAGTGCTGTTGGAGAGGAGGAGGAGATAACTCTGCCCTCTAATATAAAGCAGATAGGTTCTATTGAAGATGATATTAAAATATATGTAGAAGATTATGTGCATACATATTTGTATCAGTATGCTAGGAGTGGGGGAAATAAGGAAAAGCTAGCGGCTTTGGCAGGGCGGTGTATTGTAGTAGAGGGGAAACAAGCAATTATTATTAGTGGAGCGATACAAGCGAAAGATACGAAACAGCAAAAAGGGGCAGAAAGTTTTACAGAAGATACATGGCGATATATCAATGGACAAATGGAGGTATATTTTAAGGGAATGAGCTTGGTAGGGTGGGTGCATACACAACCTGGCTTTGGGACATTTTTGATGGCAAAAGATGAGATATTTCATAAAGAGAATTTTAAAGAACCGTGGCAGGTATTGTTTGTCATAGATTCATTGGACAAGCTGGATACCTTTTTTATACATAATGTAGAAAGAACAGGATTAAGACCTGCAAAAGGATATTTTATTTATTATGATAAGAACCAAGAGATGCAGGAGTATATGTTGGATAATAGTTTAGTGCGACCACGGTTGGAGAAACAAGATAGTAATGACAAAATAGAGGAAGGAGAGGATAAAGAGAGAGAGAAGAAACGCCCTACAGCAGAGGAGAGAATAGATGCTGCGAAAGATATAAGGAGAGTATTAAAAAAGAGGGCGAAAGAAGCAGAAGAAGAGAACCGCAGTAGATTAACCATGTTGGCTGGTGTTAGTAGTATATTGTGTATAGCTTGTTTGTTTATGGGAGTTAGTTTACTAAATAATATCAGTAGAGTTAGGAAGCTGGAAACGGAGATAGCGACAGTGCAAAATTCGTATTATGCGATGGCAGAGCAGTTGGAAGAAGCGCAAACGCAAATGGTATTTGCGGCACAAAAAGCGGAACAAGAACAGCAGGAGCGACTGAAAAAAGAGGCAGAGGAGAGAGCTGAGCGACAAAGGCAAGAAGAAGAAAGAAAAGCCGTAGAGGAAGCAAAAAAGAAAGCGGAAGAAGAAGAAAAGAATAAGATACTTGCTACATATGTTGTAGAAGCGGGGGACAGCCTTGGGTATATTAGTAATAAATTTTATGGAACAAGTGATGGTATAAAAGACATTATGTCAGCGAATAGTATAAATGATAGGAATAAGATTATCTGCGGGCAAACACTGATGATACCAGTAAGGTAAAAAAGGTGAGAGATAGGAGAAAAGAAGAACTCCTATCTCTTTCTGTGTTGTTGTTAAATAGGAACAAATTTAACATGAATCACTTTACCTATAATACGGACACGACTTTGTTCTGCGCCTGAAAAAATATAAGAAGGATAAGAAGGATTTTCTGGTTGTAGAACAAGAATATTTTCTTTTTTAAGGACACGTTTTAAAGTAGCGGATTCGTTGTCAATAACAACGACAGCGATGTCACCATTTTCTACATCTGGTTGTTTGCGAACTAGGACAAGGTCACCATCATAAATACGAGCATTAACCATACTGTTACCTTCCACACGAATATAGATATAATTATAAGCTGGGTTTAGTTCTGAAATATCTATAGATTCGTAACCCTCAATGTGATCTTCAGAGAAAGAGGGATTGCCAGCATGAACAGAGCCAATAATTGGTAATTTAATAGTATTATTTATTCTGCTTAGAGGGCTGGAGCTTTGAAGATAACCGCAAGAGATAAGTAATTCTTCATAAGCAACAATAGGGCTGGCAATATTTTGTAATAAACGAGCTGAAGGAGGTCTATCCAACTTCAGGTTAAGATATTTGGAAAGATACGTGCGGTTAAAGCCAGTAATTTCTGCAAATTCTGTA